>JACMMD010000488.1 GCA_014379235.1 Anaerolineae bacterium | reverse complement strand
CCGGGCAACGCCAAGACCAAGCAAGAACAGGCAAATCGGGCCCAAGAAAAAGATAAAAGCGGCCCGGGGCAAACGATCACCCCTAAGGGTGGCGTAAAGCCGTAACGATAGTTTTCAGTCGTCAGTTGTCAGTGTTTTAACTGGCAACTGATGACTGTTTACTGATAACTTCCCTCAGAACCCGGAACTTTCTAGCGGCAGCCCTGCCGCTTCCCAAGCCTCAAGTCCCCCGATCAAACTGGCAACCTGCGTAAAACCCTGCTTCTCTAAATAACTGGCC
Organism: Anaerolineae bacterium; assembly: GCA_014379235.1. Classification (GTDB taxonomy): domain Bacteria; phylum Chloroflexota; class Anaerolineae; order Aggregatilineales; family Phototrophicaceae; genus JACMMD01. The sequence goes on along the minus strand of JACMMD010000488.1, from coordinate 1,353 downwards.
GCGATCTGCGAACGGATGCCGCTGGCGCACTGCGTCACGATCAGCATATCTTTCGGTAAGTCACGGACATGCTGCGGCAAATCGCCATAGAGGATGTGGCGCGCATCGGGGATACGCTCGTCCTTGTATTCGCTTTGAGCGCGCACGTCCACGATCAACACCTTACCGCTGGTTCGCAGTTGCTCCAGTTCTTCAGGCGTGATGCGCTGAAGCGTTTCATCGCCCGCTGCGAGATCGGGCGAGAAGTAGCCGGGGATATTATCAACACCAATCGCCCGCAGATCACGCACTAGCCGTTCGACATCGGCCTCATCGGCGATCAAATACGTAAGCGCGGCATAGTTCACGAACCAGCCCGCGTGAGTGTTGAAGCGTGTCACAGGCGGAACATTCAGCACACCGCGAAGATGTGCGCGGGAAAAATCGTCGATCTCGCGGGCGTCGATGACCAGCGCTCCACTTGCCAGCGCAGAATCGAGCGCGGCGCGGTCTAGCTGGTGTACTGGCGCAAGGTCTCGCAGCAGGGCGGGGCCCGCTTTGTTCACACGCTTCATCTGGCTGAAGTAGCGCGGCGCTTCCGGCTGACCATCGAGCAGCCACGCCACGAACTCGTCCTCGTCTTTGATGGTAAAGGCCCGGTTGAAGCGCTTCTCGTAGCCCAACACGCTCGACGGAATTTGCCCCGGCGCTTTGCCACATGCGCTGCCGGCTCCATGTCCCGGCCAAATTTGCAGATAGTCCGGCAGCGATTGGATGCGCTGGATGCTGTGGAACATCTGGCGGGCGCTCGGTTCTTTTGAGCCTGCGACTCCCGCCGCCGTTTCTAGTAGATCAGGGCGACCAACGTCGTTGACGAACAGAAAGTCGCCCGTGAATAAGCCCATCGGTTCGTCGGCGCTGGCCGTGTCCGTCACCAAGAACGAGAGATGTTCGGGCGTGTGCCCCGCCGTGTGCAGCGCTTCGATCTTCACCTTGCCCACCATCCACGAATCGCGATCATGCAGCAGGCGCGTATCGCTGCTGTGATAAGCGTACTGCCAATCCGGCCCGCCTTCGGCGCTGAGATACAGTCGCGCTCCGGTGGCTTCGGCTAACTCTCGTGCTCCGCTGGCGAAATCGGCGTGGATGTGCGTCTCGGCGATGTGTGCAATTCGGACATCTTCCTGTGCCGCAACTTCCAGATACGGCGAGATATCCCGCGAAGGGTCGATGATGAGCGCCACACCCGCGTCGGTATCGGCCACCATGTATGTCGCCTGCGCCAGCGCCTTGTCGAGTATGTATTTCAGCAGCATTCGTTATCCTGTAGCTCAATTTATCTCTATTTTACTCTGCTCTGACGAATGCAGTTTG
>JACMMD010000487.1 GCA_014379235.1 Anaerolineae bacterium | reverse complement strand
CGGGAATGGACGCTAAAATTCCAGTCGGCGCATCGACATCGGGGAAGGCGTCCAACAATCGCTGTGTGTAGGGATGCAGCGGATTGTTGAAGATGGTGTCCACGTCGCCATATTCGGCCACTTTGCCACCGTACATCACCAGCACATCGTCGCACAGTTCAGCTACGACGCCGAGATCATGTGTCACCAGAATGACGGATAAGCCAAGCTGTTCTTGTAAGCGCTGCAACAGGTCGAGGATTTGCGCCTGTATCATCACGTCGAGCGCCGTCGTCGGCTCGTCCGCGATGAGGATGTCCGGCTTGCAGGCCAGCGCCATCGCAATCAACGCTCGTTGGCGCATCCCGCCGCTAAACTGATGCGGATACTGGTTGGCGCGTTCGGCCTGAATGCCGACCATTTCCAACAGATCACCGACGCGCTGACGCACCTGCTTGCGTCCCTGCTGTGCGTAACCAGAGATCGACTCCGCAATTTGATCGCCCACTTTACGCACGGGATTCAGCGCGTTCATCGCCCCTTGAAAGACGATAGCGATATTGTTCCAGCGATAACGGCGTATTTCTTCTTCGGACAGGCGCAGCAAATCGATGCCCTTATAGTTGATTTCGCCGGAGACGATGCGCCCCTGTTCCGGCAAGAGGCGCAGGAGTGCCAGCATTGTCGTCGTTTTACCGCAGCCGGATTCACCGACTAACGCCAGCGAACGCCCCGCTTCCAGCGAGAAACTCACATCCTCAACCGCATGGAGTGATTCTTTGTCGCTGCTGACGTAATCGACGGAGAGATTGCGAACTTCCATAATTGGCATGGTTTAGACTTCCTTCACAGGGGAGTCTGTCGGGGTTACAACGGGTGGCAGGGGTGGCGGTGGAACGGGCAAAAACAGCGAAACCATGCGGCGAGGGTCGAACAGGTGATGCGACTTGATGCGCGGGTTGACGACCTCTTCGAGACTCGTGCCGATGAGAATCAGCGCCAGCGTCACCCACAGAATCGCAAATCCCGGCGGCAGTAAAAACCACCATGCTTGGCGGCTGACGGCGCGCTCGAAGGCGAAGTTCAGCATGTTGCCCCACGTCACCAGTGTTGGGTCGCCCAGTCCGAGAAAACTTAGCGACGACTCGGCAAGGATTGAAGCGGAAATATCGAGTACGGCCTGCGCGATAATCAATGGGAGCACCTGCGGCAAGATGTGGCGCAGGATGATTCGCATACTGCTCGCGCCGATGGCCCATGCCCGTAACACGTACTGGCGCTCTTTGATCGACAGCGTTTGCGAACGCACCAGCCGCGCCGTATACGTCCAACTGAGCAGGCTTATCACGAAGATGATCTTCCACAAGCCGCGCCCCCATACGGCGATGATGACCAGCGCCAGTGGTAGGTCGGGGATGACCAGCAGAAAGTCCACAATTCGCATCAGGAAGTTATCGACCTTACCGCCGAAATACCCCGCGATCAGCCCGACAGTTGTGCCGATGAACATCGACATAAATGAGGCTAAAAAGCCCACCGTCAGTGATACCTGTGCGCCGTAGATCAACTGGCTGAGTACGTCTTTTCCGGCATCGTCGCGGCCTAAGAGATGTTCGCTGTCCGGTGGCGCGAGGATGTCGCTCGGCACAACTTGGACGCGTTCGTATGGGTCATAAGGCGCGATCAATGGGGCGAACACAGCGGCGATGACCACGATCAGCAGCATGGCCAAGCCGATCATGCCGGACGGTTTACGCGAGAATTGTTTAAGTTGTTTCATCTTTTATAGTGGGCGACACATGCGACGCCACTACATAACTGCTCCTAATTGGCTTTCACACGCGGGTCGAGGACGGAATACAGCACGTCGGCGCATAGGTTCGCAAGAATGACGCTGACCGCCAGCAGCAAGAACGCGCCTTGCAGCACCGGATAATCCTGCTTGGCGACAGAATCATAAATCAACCGTCCGATGCCGGGCCACGAGAACACCGTCTCGACTTGAATCGCGCCGCCGACCACGTAGCCAAGCGACAGCGCCGTGATCGTCACCATGGGCAGCATGGCGTTTTTGAGCGCGTGGTCGCGCAGGATACGCATCTCGCTCAAGCCTTTAGCCTTAGCAGTGAGAATGTAATCTTCTGCGAGGACTTCAACGACGCTGCTCCGCATGATGAGCATATAACTGCTGGCACTGACGACAGCGAGAGTGATGGTCGGCAAGATCAAATGCTTGGCGACATCCAACCAATATTCAACCGAGCCTTCTTCGGCCAGTCCCGGCGTGACCATGCCGCCTGAAGGCAAGATGCCACGCGCCACAATCAGCAGGATGATGCCTAGAAAGAATGTCGGCAGCGCCCACGCACACAGACCGATGAGCAGCGCAACCGCATCAGTACGAGTGCCGCGCCGCCATGCCGCGATCAAGCCAACGCTCACGCCGATTAATATCGCTAACGCTTCGCCTGCCACAACCAGCAGCACGGTTCGCCAGACGCGCTCTGCCAGCACCTCGCGCACATCCTGTCGCGTGGCGAACGAAACGCCCAGATTGCCCTGCGTGAGATTGCCGACGTAGGCAAAAAATTGGCTGTCCAGTGCCCCGGAAACGTCGCCCGCTTGCAGTCGT
>JACMMD010000486.1 GCA_014379235.1 Anaerolineae bacterium | reverse complement strand
ATCTTCATCGGGTTCAGCATCCGCCATAGCGAGGAACATCTCTTCAAACTGGTCGACTTCCGGTGAGTCTCCCGCGTAGAAATCCAGCCCTGCAAGGTCAAGCTCTGCGTCGTAGCCATCGTAATCGGTCAAGGCGCTCTACCCCCCAATAAGTCTTTAACGGCGAAAGTGGTTAGCGTCGTCCCGCAAACACGCCGTCCATCTGGGAGCGTCTACCATGTCCGTTTCCCAATGGTCTGCGTCGATTAGTTCAAATTAAGTCGTTAGTCCAGCAGTTCCTTCAGTTTTGCCAGACGTGGGTCAACCCGGTTGGCTTCACAATCACAGGTCGCATGATTGAGGTTGATGCCGCAATCAGGGCACAAACCCGCACAATCCGGGCGACACAATACACCTCTCGTATCAGCGATCAACACTTCGGCGCGGATAAGCGGCGCAAGGTCGATAATGCCCGCGTCGGTGATGTTGAACTCGGTGATTGTCGGCGTTTGATACGCAAACAGTTCTTCGAGTTCGATTTTGATCTCACGTGGGACGCTGTCTAAACAGCGATAACATTCGTCCAATACGCCGAGTTGCAGCCAACCGCGCACGAGGATGCCCTCTTTGGTGCGGCTGAGGCGTAAGGGGCCACGAACGTATTGAACTAGGACATCATCGGAAACTCGCACTGCCGGAGCGTCAAAAGCGGTGTCGTGCGTATGACCGGGGCCGCTCGAAAGTAGAAATCCTACATTGAGCTTCAGCACCCGGTTGCTTACATACTTCGTAGTTGATTGTTTCACTAGAAGGGCCTTCGGGTGTAACTCCGGGCGAATGTCAGAATAACATTATTCTGACCTATGAGGGATTATAAGAAACTTCGTTATACCGTGTCAAGCAATAACCTAGCACATTAACCGAAAGACAACCTTTTTTATCAGTTTTATAATTAAATTGCGAATTATATTACGAAATACTCTCTAACCTATGACCCACCACGCCCTCGACTTGGCAGCGTTGGCTCGATAGTTCGTGCCGGAATGTCGGTATCCCTTTGCGGACGTGATTGCAGCGTGGGCGAAATTGTCGCAGTCGGGCGAACCCGTGCCAACGTCGGCGTGGCAGTGATTTCCTGTGTTGGTCGCTGTCGCTGCGTCTCGATAGGTGTAAACGTCCGTGTCGGGCGCTGCGCTTGAGTCTCCGTGAAAGTCGGTGACATCAAGGTGGTTGGCGTACCCGTTGGCGACGACTGCGGCTGATCGGCATCAAGGCGGCGGATTTCCAGCGCGATCAATTCGCCCTGTTCGGTGGTCAACGCACGAACCTCGACCCGTGTTCCCACTTGAGCCGCTTCAACTGCGACTGCCCCAACCGTATCCGGCAGAACACGCAGCGCTAGCCCGTTCACCTGCCAATCGAACGTATCAACCGCATCCACACTGCCTGTAAAGTTGACTTCCGCCACACGTCGCAAGACCAGCAGTTGACGCGCCTCGTCGATACGCCGCTGTGCGAACTGTGCTTCTAATTCATCACCGCTGATGGTGATTTGCACTGCTTCCGTCAAGCGCTTGACGCCGTAGAGCGCGTCTCCCGGCAGGCTGTTCTGTGCCAGCGCGCCGAGTCCCGCGCTGCCGATCAGCACGACCAGCACACAAGCAGCGATTAACCGTGCTAGACCGCTCCATATTGGCCGTGAAATGGGTTTCGGACTAGCCGTATTCAACGCTTGAGTCACCCGCGCTCGAACCCGCTGTTGCGCCGCCGCTAGTTCAGCCGAAGACACAGCGACACGCCGCGCTAATAATCCGCTTTCGAGCAAAACGCGCAAATCCCGCGCAATCTGCGGATAACGCCGAACGCAGCTTTCGATGCTTTCGCCCGCCGCAAGTCGATCAATGCAGTCGTTCAGGGCGTCGATAAGTTCTTGCTGCTCACGTCGTTCACTCATGGGCGGCCTCCGTTTGCAGCGCGCCGAGAATGCCGCGCAGCGTGGCCACAGCGCGGAATTGCAGCGACTTCACTGCGCTGACGCTCTTGCCCATGATGTCGGCTGTCGCTTGTAAATCGAGCGCCTGACCAAAACGCAGCACGAGGACTTCTTGCTGATCGGCGGCTAACATGCGTAGGGCGCGTCGGGCACGTTCGACATCCAACGAGCGGATGAAGCGCCAATCGGGGTCATCGTCCGCCGAGGCCGGCAGCCAGTCATCCAGCGTGGTCAGTGGAAGCTGGCGCGCTCTGCCATAATGGTCAGCGATTTCGTTACGCGCCACACGGAACAGCCAGCCGCGCAAACTGTGACGCGGCGCATTCTGTCCTCGCAGAGCCGTCACCAGCTTGAGGAACACGTTGGCGGAAAGGTCTTCAGCCTGCTGCGCGTCGCCCACGCGCAGGCGGATAAACTGGTAAATTGGCGCGAAATAGCTTTCGTAAATACGCATCACGGCATCCTGATCGCCCTGTCGTGCCCGCGCCAACAGGTGATCTTCGGCTGGAATATCCGGCAGGACAATCAAAGGCAGCATGTTTCCGCGTTCATCACCTTAAACGCTGTCCGTGTTGAATCTGTTGTACGCACAAATGGGCCAAAGCACAAACTTATATGTAACAGGCGTAGGGGCGCAGCGTGCTGCGCCCCTACAAACACTTCTAGCCGCCGCGAACGGGACGCGAGTCTGTGCTGTTTGGAGCAGACTCGCCCGTACCGCCCGTTGGCTGAATAGGTTCAACGTCTGCTGCTTCGGCGACGCGAACGTTGACATCCTCTACGATAACCGGCCCATCGTCGTCACCCGCGTCGTTGACCAGTTCACGGCAGCGTTCCGGTGTCAGTCCTGCGAGGCGGCAGCGCTCCGCGATGTTGTTGTCATTGTTGACCAGTTCGCGGCAGCGCTCGGCTGTCAGTCCCGCGAGGCGGCAGCGTTCCGCGATGTTGTTATCATCGCTGACCAGTTCGCGGCAGCGTTCCGGTGTCAGCCCTGCGAGGCGGCAGCGCTCTGCGATGTTATTATCATCACCAAAAGCCAGCGCTCGACAGCGCTCCGTCGTCAGCCCCGCCAATCGACAGCGCCGCACCAGATGATCGTAATCGGCAGGCGCAGGCGGTATCACAATCGAAGCGCCCGCTCGAATCACCGACGGGTCAGTGATGCAGTTGATAGCACTGAGTTCTTCTACACTGCTGTCGTGAACCCTAGCGATTGAGGCCAGCGTATCGTTCGGCTGTACCACATAAGCCGTCCAACCTTCTGGCACGACGCAGCCGACCTCGCTCACCGCTGTATCCTGAGCCAGCGCCGCACTCGCAAACAAAGCCAGCACCGCGACCAGCAGCGCCAGCCCGACGAAATTCGTACTTTTGAATGTCACCATCGCCATCTCCTCTATTGGTTTGATTTGCATCTATACCGACTGGAAAAGTGGCGAAAAGTTTCGGTGAGTTTTTAGGGCAGGTTCATGGTGTAGTCGTCGATCATCACCCCTGTGCGTGTGATGAACTTGAAATTGACCGT
>JACMMD010000046.1 GCA_014379235.1 Anaerolineae bacterium | reverse complement strand
TTTCAATTCCTATGAACAAACCGCCAAGTCGCCAAGAAAACCAAGGCCAGAAATATAGAATTCAAAAACAAATCTTAGAATTTCTTGGCGAACTTCGCGTTCTTTGCGGTTCATAAAGTTTTTGAATTTATCATACGATGGTGGTTCGAGAAGATTAATAAGCGTGGGTATCTTTACGCATCACCATGCGGAACACTGTACGAATGATGATCTTGATGTCCAGCCACAGCGACCAGTTCTCGACGTACCACAGGTCATAGGCCGTGCGTTCGGCAATCGACGTGTCACCGCGCAGGCCGTTCACCTGCGCCCATCCGGTCATGCCCGCCTTTTCACGGTGGCGCTGCATGTAGCGTGGGATGCGTTCGCGGAATTCCTGCACGTATACCGGACGTTCTGGCCGCGGCCCGACAAGACTCATATGTCCGGCGGCGACGTTAATCAACTGCGGAATCTCGTCCCAGTTCGTGCGCCGCATCAAACGCCCTAGCTTGGTCACACGCGGATCGTTCTCCACCGTCCAACCCGGCCCGGCAGACTCAGCGTCCATCCGCATCGAGCGAAACTTAATCATCGGGAATGGACGGCCATCCAAGCCCATGCGCTCCTGCCAGTAGAACACCGGCCCGGCGGATTCGAGATGAACCAGAAGCGCCGTGAGCAGCATAAGCGGCGACAGGAAGATCAGCCCGAGCAGCGAACCGACAATATCCAGCCCGCGTTTGAGGCTGAGTTTCCAGCCGCGCAGAGCGATGTCGCGTACCGTCAAAAGCGGCGTACCGCCGAGGTCTTTCACGCTCATATCGCCTGCCATGTACGCGAACATGTCCGGGTACACCTTAATATCGACGCGCCCGCGCTGGCTCAAATTGATGAGGTCTACCAGTTCGGTACGCTGTGCATCCGGCAGCGCGATAATCACCTGTTCCACCGCATAGGCATCGATCAGTTCCGGCAGTTCATCATACGTGCCGATCACGGGCACACCGGACAGCGAATCTTTGCCGCGATATTCGCCGTTGACCACGCCGACGATGTAATAACCAAGCTCTGGCTGCGCCTTGATGCGGCCCGCAATGTCGCGGGCGATCTTGCCCATGCCCACGATCAGCAGGTTATCGCGGTCAATACCGCGTTTCCGTAAGAAGCGCCGCAGCGAGTAGTGAATTTCGCGTCCGACCAGCACCGTAACCGCGCTGAAAAACCATACCCAAAAGAACATACTGCGCGGATAATCGACTTCAAAAATCGAGTTCTTGAAAATAAGTTCCTGCATTCCACTGGCCAAAACGGTGCCAATCGTCACCGCGCCGAGGATGCTGCGCGCCTGATCGATTCGGCTGATGGCGCGGGGTAGATGATAAAGCTGCGAAATATATAACAGTCCGATGACCGTAACCGTATGCAAAATCATGACGGGGATATAAGCCAAAAACACAGGTTGGCTCGGTGGAATATCGAACAGCGGCACGACCATGCGCGCTGCATGACCGAGCGCAAAAGCCACACACAGTGCAATTACGTCGATCACCACCAGCAGCAAATTCAGCAGCGTTTTGACGCGGCTAGTTTTGGCTGGCGGAGCGGCGATCAGGCGTTCGCGCTGGATGTCAATGGGCGGCGCATCTCCGGCCACAGACTGCGACCTCCCTTCACGAACAGTCCCAGCATCACTAACGTATGCAGCCACAGCGGAGTCGTCGCCCGGAAATGCTTGCGATAAAAGATCAGCATCGCTCTCCAGAACTCGAACTGCGCTTTGCGGCTCCTGCGGCTGGCGGCCCGCTTTACGTGCCGAACGACCACCTGAGGATGGTAGACCACTTTCCAGCCTGCGTTTTTGATTCGATACGCCCAATCCAAATCCTCTCCATACATGAAAAACGTCTCGTCCAGCAGCCCGACGGCGGCAATCGCCTCACGCCGAACCTGCATGTACGCGCCCACGACGGAATCGACTTCGATTTCCTGATCGGGATCAGCGAAAGTCATATTGTAGCGCGCAAAACGGGGGCTTTTCGGGAACAGTTTCGCCAGACCGGAGAACTGATACGCGCTGACCATCGGTGTTGGGAAGCTGCGACGGCAGGCTTTATCAAGGCTGCCATCTTCCAAAACCAGCTTGGGCCCCGCCACGCCGATGTCTCGCCGCGAGTCCATGAATTGTACCATCTGGTAAAGTGCCCCAACCGTCACTTCGGTATCAGGGTTGAGCAGCAGCGCATAACGCGGCGCGCCTACATCGACATCACCCGCAGCATGATAGCCGAGTTTCCGCAGCCCCAAGTTATTCCCGTAAGAAAACCCGCCGTTGATAGGGCTGACGATCATCTCCACTTTGTCGCTAGAGAAATGCTGCCGCACCATATCCGCGCTGCCATCCGTCGAAGCATTATCCACGACCACGACGCGGAACGTGAAATCGCCCCTGCTGGCCGTTACGGTTTCGAGGCAGCGTTTCAGGTAGTCGCTGGTATTCCAGTTCAGAATCACAACACCCAGATCGACCATTGTGCGAACACCACCTCCCCTTCCGTCGCAGATTGTATCACAAACGCGGCGGAGTGGGCACGACGTTTAGCTGACGTTTGCCTGACGATAGCAACTTTTGCTATCGAATCGTGTTACAACTTTGCAATGTCGTGCAGTAGATCGTCAAACCGGGGTTATGCCAATAGCTCGCTGTATTCATTGTCCAATCGTAGCCGGGAAATGTTGGGCGCTCGATGCGGGCGATTTCGGTCAGCGTTTGATAGGCGGCGAGATACTCTCGAATGCGCTGGCGATCTGCCTCCGGCACGATTTCGCCGGAGCGCTCCACATCGAAATACCACG
>JACMMD010000485.1 GCA_014379235.1 Anaerolineae bacterium | reverse complement strand
TGTACCGCCAACAGCTCACGGCTTGGGGCGGCGTGACCTATGCCCTGCCGTTCAGTGGCGACGCGCTGCTGCTGAACTATCGCAAAGACCTCGTGAATCCGCAGTCACCCTACGCCGCCGACTTCCGCAGTGAGTACGGTTACACGCTCGATGAGCCGACAACGTGGGATCAATATCACGAAATCGCCGCCTTCTTCAACCGCCGCGAGGTCGAAACCAGCGGCGTGATCGCGCCAACGTTCGGCGCGGCGGAAGCCCAAGCGCCGAACGCACAGGCTACCGCATCATTGATCGCCCGCGCTGCGAGTTTCACCAAATGGCCCGGCGATCCGTGTTTCTTCTTTAGCTGCGACCCCGACTCCCCCATGCAGCCCAACATCAATAACACGGGTTGGGTTCACGCGCTGGCTGACATGGGCGACATTCAGAACTACAGCAGCCCCGCGATTACGAGCTTCGGCGTCGAACAGGTACGGGCGGCGCTGACGGGTGGCAGCGCGGTTCTGGCGTTGGACTGGCCCGATCTGGGCATACTCAGCGTCGAGGAAAATGAATCGCTGGTGCAAAACGCGGTTGGCTTCGGTCTGATTCCCGGCGGTGATTTTGTATGGAACACTGACGCTGGCGAATGGGTTGAGGCGCAAGGCGGTGTCAATTATGCGCCGTTCATCGCGTCCGGCGGCTGGCTGATTTCAGTTTCGGCGGACAGCGCCGTGCAGGAAGCAGCGCTGGATTTTGCCGCCTTCATGGCCAACGAAGAACTGTCATTCAGGCTGGCGACGACGGGCGGCACGGGTGTCAATCCGTTTCGCAGCAGCCAACTCGATGACGCTGCGCTGTGGGAGCGCGAATGCTTTGATGCGGAGTCCGCCGCCGATTACATAGACGCGATTACAGCGACGCTCAATCACCCGAACGCTGTTGTTGACCTGCGAATTCCCGGCGCGGTGGAATATATGGCCGCGCTCGATGCTGAAATCAGCCGTGCCCTATCCGGCGAGATCGACGCTGAAATCGCGCTGGATAATGCCGCTGCCGCATGGGACGCCATCACCGAGCGTTATGGCCGCGATGAACAATTTGAAGCCTATCAAGCCTCTCTCAATATCGAGTGATTCATCTGTAGTAGGGGCAGGTCGTGACCTGCTCCTACGGCATGGCCATTTTGCGTGTAGATAGTCCGCCGCAATATACTATGTCAAACTGCGCTTCTGATTATTCTGTCTTTTGCTGATCGCTGAAGGCTGTTTGCTGATTTCTTTTCTATGGAGAACATTTTATGTGTGCTTACCATCTGCCCGAACAACAAGAACCCGCGCCCGTCCGCCCCAATGAGGTCATCCTCGTGGCCAGCGGCGACCTGCGTTTATCCGCCAATGTGACCTGCTGGCCGACTCAAGCCGATATGGAGCAGCGCATCGTCGAAGCCTTCGCTAAAGAGGGTGTCAGCATCCGGCGCGCTCATGCCTATGACCCCGAACTGAAACATGGCTTCATCTGGAGTCAGCGTATGGGCATGGACGTGTTCAAGAACATCCATCCCGACGCGCCGCTGATCGTCGCTGAGGCCGTATGGCAATACAGCCATCACGTTCTCGCCGGCCTGCGCGACCATCGCGGCCCTATCCTGACAATTGCCAACTGGAGCGGCCAATGGCCGGGGCTGGTCGGCTTGTTGAACCTCAACGGTTCGCTGACCAAGATGGGAGTGCGCTACAGCAGCATTTGGAGTGTGGATTTCACCGACGACTTTTTCGTGAACGGCATCCGCGAGTGGATTGCGTCCGGCAAAATCACTCCTGACAGCAACCATGTGCGCGACCTCAACGTAACTTACCTGCCCGAAAGCGAAGTTGAACTTGGTTGGGCGTTGGCGCGGCAGTTGAAGCGCGATAAGGCCATCATCGGCATTTTTGATGAGGGCTGCATGGGCATGTACAACGCCATCATCGACGATGAGCTGCTTAATCCCGCAGGCATCTACAAAGAGCGCCTGAGCCAATCGGGACTAGTGGCCGCCATGCGAAACGTCAGCGATGCCGAAGCGCAGTCCGTCCGCAATTGGTTGAACGCTCGCGGCATGAAGTTCGTTACGGGCACAGACGAAGCGACGGAACTCACCGACGCGCAGCTTCACGAGCAGATGAAAATGTACGTCGCCGCCGTTCGCATCGCGCACGAATTTGGCTGCGCCGCCATCGGCATCCAGTATCAGCAGGGCTTGAAGGATATGACGCCCGC
>JACMMD010000484.1 GCA_014379235.1 Anaerolineae bacterium | reverse complement strand
GGCACGGGCCCTTACATGCTCGAAAGCTGGGAACCGCAGGTCGAAACTGTCCTCGTGCGTAACCCGAATTACTGGGGCGATGCGCCTTACTTTGACCGCGTGATTATCACCAACATCGCTGAAGCCGCCACACAGAAGATCGCGCTCGAAGCGGGTGACATCGATGTCGCGCTTGACCTCACCCGCGACCAACTCGCTGACTTCGAAAGCAATCCCGAAATCGAAGCGCAGGGAGTGACATCTCCGTATGTCCATTTCCTATATATGAACCAAGACCCAGAACTGAGCGGCCCGATGTCTGACCCGCTGGTACAACGCGCCGTGCGCTTGGCGTTGGACTACCCCGGTTATGTAACCCTTTGGGGCGGCGAAACACCTGCGTCGGTTATCCCGGTGGGTTTCGCTTCGGCCTACGGTTCTGATCAGGCTTTTACCCGCGACCTCGATGCCGCAAGCGCACTTCTGGCTGAGGCAGGCTACGCCGATGGCTTTGAAATTACGCTCAACTACCCCACGTTCACCTATCAGGGTGTGAACATGGAGACAACCGCGCAAAAAGTTCAGGCTGACCTCGCTGAAATTGGTATCACAGTCAACCTCGAACCCGCCGAAATTGGGCCGCAATTGGAGGGCTACCGGGCAGGTACACATGCCTTTGGCTACATGTTCTGGGGGCCGGATTACATCGATCCGGGTGATTATGTCGCATTCCTGCCCGAACGCCTTGTTGGTCTACGTGTGCGTTGGACAGAGGCCGCTGCCGACGCTGCCGCGATTGAATTACGTGACCGCGCTGAGACAGAAACCGATCCTGAAGGCCGTACACAGGTATTCGCAGATATGCAGGATTATCTCCAAGAGAGTGGCCCGTTCGCGCCCTTCATGCAGCCCGGCGTTCAACTTGCCTACCGCTCGGAAATTGAAGGTGCCCAGTTCCATATTCAATGGCTTTTGGATGTAGCGCAAATTAGCCGCACCGAAGCCTAACTATTCGCTCAACGATAGCAGCGTTCGGCGGCGACGGATTTCCATATTGCCGCCGAACGCGCTTTATTCCCTAGAGGCTCATGCCGCTTCATCGCTATATCATTCGACGTGTGTTGTTCGTAATCCCCCTGCTGATCGGTATCACGCTGGCGGCTTTCTTGATTGCCAACGCTGTACCTGCCGACCCGATGAACACCAATTTGTCGCCAAGCGCGCAAGGCAACCCGGAAATTGTTGCAGCATTTCGAGCTGAATGGGGACTCGACAAACCGCCCGTAGAGCAATATCTGACCTACGTCGGCAATATGCTGCAAGGAAACTTAGGGCGCTCAATCAAGACGCGCCAGCCCGTCGCCGAGGATATTCAGCAGTTCTTACCTGCGACGATTGAGCTGGCCACGACCTCTATCGTAACCGGTCTGATTATGGGCATCAGCTTTGGTGTGATTTCGGCGGTATGGTACAACTCGTTTATTGACTACGTTGTACGAACCTTCGCGCTCGTCGGTGTCAGTTTTCCCATCTTTGTGCTGGCGCTGGTTGGGTTGTCGGTGCTTCACGCACAGTTAGGCATTGTAGCCGGCCCGGGACGCCTCGATTATGCGCTTCAAGACCCGCCGACTGTCACTGGACTATTCACATTAGACAGCCTGCTGGCCGGCGAGTGGGAAACCTTTCGCAACGCCGTCGCTCATCTCATACTGCCGAGCCTTATCTTAGGCAGCTATACAGCAGGCATCATCGCCCGCGTGACGCGCTCCTCGCTGCTGGAAGTGCTTGGTTTGGATTACATTCGCACCGCCCGCGCCAAAGGTCTGCGTGAAAATATCGTCATCGTGCGGCATGGGCTGTCGAATTCTCTTATCCCGGTTGTCACCGTCATCGGCTTATCTTATGGCAATCTATTGTCCGGCGCGGTCTTAACAGAGTCAATCTTCGCGTGGCCCGGGCTTGGACGCTATATGTACCGTGCATCCACATCGCAAGATTTCCCCGCGATTATGGGCGTCAGCATGTTGATTGCATTTATCTACGTGGGAGTGAACTTTATCGTTGACATCCTCTACTATTTCCTTGACCCGCGAATCCGCGCAACGTGAGCAGCGCAGCCGAACGTGGTTCATCCTTAAGCGTAACCCGCTCGTCTTAATCGGCGCGGCAGTCGTTATCATCTGGGTGCTGGTTGCAATCTTTGCGCCGATGATTGCTCCCTTTGCGCCGCTCGTTCAAAATGTCAGTGAGCGCTTGCAAGGGCCGAGTTCGGTTCACCTGTGGGGCACCGACGAGCTTGGGCGCGACGTTTACAGCCGCGTGTTATATGGAGCGCGCATCACCATTCCGGCAGGTGTCGCCGTGATTATTATCGGCAGCATCATCGGTTCGGCGGTTGGAGCGGTGGCGGGCTATCTCGGTGGCGTTAGCGACGAGATCATCATGCGCGTAACCGAACTGTTTATGGCCTTCCCCACCATCATTTTGGCGATGGCGATAACGGCGGCGCTTGGCGCGGATATTCGCAACGCCATTATTGCGCTGGTGATTGTCTGGTGGCCGAGTTATGCACGCCTGATGCGTAGTCTAGTGATGGAAGTGAAGCACCACGATTACGTCGATGCGGCACGCTGCATCGGCGCAAGCGACCCCTATATATTAGTACGCTCTATCTTGCCGAACTGCTTCGCCCCCGCAATCGTACTCACAACGCTGGACATTGGCAACGCAATCCTCACCTTTGCAGGCTTGAGTTTTCTAGGTCTCGGCCCTGAGCCAACCTCACCGGAATGGGGGCGCATGGTGGCAATCGGCATCGACTTTTTCGACCAGTGGTGGATGTGGCTGTTTCCCGGCTTGGCGATTGCCAGCCTCGTGATGGCCTTCAACTTCATCGGTGACGGTCTGCGCGACATCAGCGATCCGCGCCTTCGCGGAACGAAAAGCTAATCACTTGATGTGTAGGGGCGCAGCGTGCTGCGCCCCTGCCACCAATTATGGATTTTTGATCTGAACGTTCTTGCCTGTGGTGACTGTCAACACGCCTTGTG
>JACMMD010000483.1 GCA_014379235.1 Anaerolineae bacterium | reverse complement strand
CGGGGTTCGGCTCGGCGCGCCACCACAGCGTCTCGATGGCCGGGCCTTGATAGGGCGTGGCGATAACCTCGACACCGATTTCATACAGCCCTTTAAGGAGCTGCCACCATGATGGAGTGGCACTGAACGGCTGCGTCAAATCGAGCGATGCGGGGACAATCAGTAGTTTCATTCGTTTGTGCCTTCGCCGCCGATCAGTTTTTCGACGGGTGTCGGTTCTTTCTTATCTTCGGCGCGTTCTTCGGCAACGGCGGGTATTGTTTCCGGCAAGATGAAGCCGTGCGCGAGCGCGTGTTGCGAGGCCGCCAGCGTATCTTTCACGAAGATGAGTTCGGTTTTAACCTCTCGCGCCTGATCGCCGTAGCCCGTGATCTGCTTGTTGCGTTCTTCGCCCGATACATCGCGTATGTAGATTGCCGAAATACGGCCCGGATTTTCGACTGCGGCTTGCAGGTAAATCTCAGGGTCTTTTTGACCGCTGTCACCAATGAGGATGAACGGCAGTTTGGGATGGGTATCGAGCAGCATTTGTACGTGCTTGAGCTTATGCTCAAGATGGCCGGGCGTGAACAGGTGATCTTTGTCCAAGCCAATATCGACAAGGAACAGCGGCCCGGCGGGGATGCCGCGCACCTCGAAAAACTCGACCAGCAAATCATAGAGATTCCACGCGCTGCTGGATAGGTAGTAGATCGGGTTGAGTGTGCCCGCCGTGCCTTTTTGCAGCGCTTGATAGAAAGCGGACACACCCTCGAACGGCAGCCGAGTGCGGGCATTCCGCAGAAATGTATTGCGCGCCAGCGCGACGAGGTTCAGCACATGGCTTTGCAGAACCGTATCGTCGATGTCGCTGATAACGCCGAACTGCGCGTCGATGGGCGGCACGATCACCTTACCTGTGGCTTTGACACCGCTCACCACCTGCGGGCCGGGATAACTGAGGAGTTCAAGTTCAATCGGCAGCCAGACCTGACCTTCGGGCAGCGGCACTTTGGGGTCAAGCATCAGCTTAAACTCGAAGTAGCCTTCCTCATCGGTGACGACTTCCTGCGAAATGTCGCCAAAGGTGGCCCGCAGCCGCGCATCGGCAATCTCGTCGGTAGAGTAGCGCTTGTACATATTCAGCAGATTGAGCCAGATCGTGTCGTCGTCTTTGGGGTCGGTGATGCCTTTGTCCTCAAGCACACGCCCTCTGAGATACAGCCATTCGCGTGTGCCATGACCGAGATAAGGGACAATATGAATCGGGTCTTCCCAACCCATGCGCTCATTGAGCCGCGCTTTTAAATGATCGTAGTGGTTTTCGATGTCGGTGGCGACGTGGGCGATGACCTCTCGCCAACTAATCATCAGGAACTCCTTGTAAAGTACAGAGTGCAGGGTACGGAGTATAAAGTTCTGAGTGAAACTCGCTACTCGAAATCATATTATTGAGTATAAACTCGGCGCTTGCAACCGCTAGGCATTAAGCGCTTCGTTGATGAGCGTATCGAGCGGCAGCGTTTGGCCCGCTATCCACGCCGACGACCATGCTGGGGCATCGAGCTGTGTACGGGCGTCGGCAAGGTTGAGATCGTACTGCGTTTGGTCGACGGCTTCTAACTGTACGCCGAGTGCGTCCATGAGTGTTTTTGACGCGCTCAATAAGCGCACTGAGCGTGGTAGGTCGCCTATTTTGAGGAACGCGCCGCCAAGCCCCGCGAAACATTCCGCGATTAACTGCTTCTCTTCTAATGGTTGCAGCAGTCGCAGCGCTTCTAAGAATGACGCCAGCGCCCGCTGCGAATCACCGACGTGCTGCGCGATGTAACCAAGATTGTGCAGGATGACCGCCACACCAACGGCAAAATCCAACTGGCGGTAGATTTCCATGCTCTCTTGATAGAAGACGGCGGCTTGAGCATAGTTGCCTTGCGCCCGCAGCGCTTCTGCGAGGTTGTTCAGCACCAGCGCTTGCCTTTCGGCTGTGCCATATTGACGGGCCAGCGTCAGGCTTTCGCGCAGGAGTTCGGTAGCCTTGGCGTAATCGCCCTGCTGATTGGCAATCACGCCGAGATTATCGAGTGCGCGGGCGATTCCGTCCTGATCTTTTTGCCCGCGATAGATGGTCAAGCCGGATTGAAAATGCTGTTCCGCGCCATGAAAATTGCCTTCGTCCAGTTCGATCTCACCGAGACTGAGAAGCGACATCGCCTGTCCTGCAAAGTCTTGATTCTCGCGGCACAAGACCAGCGCAGACTGAAACAGTTTGTTAGCTTTTTTATATTGATGTCTTAGCAGCGCTAAACGTCCCGCGCCGTGCTGCACCCTGATTTGCAGCGTGGGCGGCAGGCTTTCGGCTTTGGCTAAGACTTGTTCGAGATAGCGCTGACCTTCGCTAAGGCGGCTGCGTGTACTCCAATGCCGCCATAAGACGCTGACCATGCGGGCGGCTTTATCGATTTCGCTCTCACATAACGCCCATTCTAAGGCGGCTTGCAGGTCATAACGCGCCGCTTCCAGTTGCGCGAAGGATTCGATTTGCGCTACGCCTGTTAAGCCCGGTTCGACGGTTTCGAGCAGTTCGAGATAGTAGGCGCTGTGCCAACTGCGGGCCGCGTCCAATTCATCACGTCCTTTGAGACGTTCGAGCGCATATTCGCGCAGCACTTCCAACATACGATAGGTGGCTATCTTTGAATGTGCATCGTGCTGTTCCCGCTGAAGTAAGCTCTTGTCGCACAGGCGTTCAAACAGCGCCAAGACATCGGGATTGAACTCCGCATCACCGACACCAATGACCGCACAAGCCGCGTCTGTGCTAAACACACCGACGAAAACCGCCAGCCGGACAAAGGTCGTTTGCTCATAATCAGTGAGCAGATTAAAGCTCCAGTCAATCGCGCCGCGTATGGTTTGTTGTCGGGCGGGCACGTCACACGGGCCTTCGGCCAACAGCTTGAGGCGGCTGGTCAATTGGCTGACGATTTCGACGGGGCTGAATTCGCGGACACGGGCTGCGGCCAGTTCAATCGCCAACGGCAGACCGTCAAGGCGGCGGCAGATTTCCGCGATGGCGGGTGTGTTGTCCGCCGTGAGTACGAAATCCAATTCGACGGCTTGCGCTCGTTCGACAAACAAGGCCGCCGCCGGAAAGCGCAGCAAGGCATCGGCGGCGGTAATGGCGTTTTCGGGCACGGCCAACGGGGTAATCGAGGAGATGAATTCGCCGTAGACGCGCAGCCGTTCGCGGCTGGTGACGAGTATCTTAAGACGGGCCGCTGCCGCTAAAAGCTCATTGAGCAACGGCGCGGCGTCCATGATCTGCTCGAAGTTATCCAATACCAGCAGCGTTTGGCGCTCGGAGAGATAAGCTTTCACGCTTTCCAGCAGCCCCACGTTGCCAGCGACATCGGACTCTGCAATATTGAGTGTTTCCGCGATGGCTTCGAGCAGGGCGACAGGCTGGCTCAAGGCCGCGAGAGCAATGAAATACACGCCGTCCTCGAACTCGTCGCGCAGGTTCGCGCCGATCTGGATGCTCAGGCGCGTTTTACCGATACCGCCGGGGCCCAGCAGGGTCAGTAGGCGCACGTTGGGACGGCACAGCAGACGTGCAATATCGGCGGTATCTTTTTCACGCCCCACAAATGAGGTCAACTGTGCGGGTAGGTTGGTCGGGCGCGGTGTCAGCGAATTGATCGACACGAAATTAGTGGGCACATCGGCGGCGACGAGTTGATAGATGTGCAGCATTTCGTTCAGATCACGCAGGCGGTGGGTACCGAGATCGCGCAGGTCTGCGCCATCTGGCAGTTGTCCCTCTACGAGGGCGTGAGTGGCAGCGGAGAATAATATTTGGCCGCCGTGGCCTGCGCTAATGAGGCGGGCGACGCGGTTTAGCGTCGGGCCGAAATAGTCATCGTTCAGTTCTTCCGCCAGTCCGGTATGCACTGCCATTCGTACACGTAGTTTGAGCGGCGGGCCATTGGCTTGTTCGACAGCTTTGAAAAGCTCGCGTTGGGCCGCTAACGCGGCGCTTAAGGCGTTCGGTGCGGAGTCAAATACAGCACAAAAGCCGTCGCCGACGGTCTTAAAGATGCGCCCTTGATGAGTTTCGATTGCTTGCGATATAACGGCGTTATGATGCGTGAGGGAAATTGACATCGCTTCGGGATGCCGCTCCCAAAGGCGTGTACTGCCTTCGATGTCAGTGAAAAGGAAGGTGAACCGTTTTTCCACGTCTTAGTTAACGAAGTCTATCCCGATGATTAAACCTAATTATAGGTTAAATACGAGGGTAGCGAGGTTATGCTCTCCAAACTATATACAAAAACAGGATGGTGTTTGTAACCCATCCCGTTTTCGGTTGCCCTTATGCCGATAGGTCGAGCGTGATCGTTTGTCTCTCAACCCCGTCAGCGGAACGGTAGTCTAAACGCAGCCCATTAACCGACAGCAGCAGCGCGTTTAACGTGACACTCGCATTACCCGAACGGGTATAAGCAATCGCCGACGTTTCGTACTGCCCCGGCGCTAGGTCGTCGATCAACGTGAATGTCTCACGCGAGGTGATCCACGTCGGTGTCTGAACGACCAGAATTGCGCGCACACCTTCCGGGACATGCAGCGTATAGTGGACTTCCTGTACATTCCACAGTAAAGTGCCAATATCCGCGCTAATGTCCAAGATCATCCCGTTCGAGAGAACTACTACAGGGTCACTCCGGCATCTTAAACGAGCCGCAAAGGCCGTTAACACGCTAGAAAGCAGAACAGCAACTAACAACAACACTATCAGAAAACGATTTCGTAGGAGCTGCGAAGCTCTATTCAACGTCTATCCCCTCTTCGGCGTTTGGGCTTCTAAGGATTAATTATATTGCGAAGTATTCGTAATATAGATGAAGAAAGCTGTAAAAAAGTGTAAAAATTTTATTTTATTCTAAGTAACCCAACGCACGCAGGTTTTCCATGACCTCTGCGCTTACTTCTGTACTTGTTAAGTTCGTATTATCAGTGCGGCGATGTTCAGCTTCAGTCACAAATGTGCTTAGTTTGCGTTGCAAATCAACAGCGAGGGCAGGATGTTCGTCCGTAATATTAAATGTTTCACTAGGATCGGACATTACGTTATATAAGCCCTCAATGCGTGTACTTTCGCCAGCGCCAACCACTGTCAATTTATGATTGTTATCGTAGATGCCCCGCCGCACATGGCGCAGTCGCAAGCGCTCGATGATCGCCGGGTTACGGTGGCGCAGCAGTCCTAAGAACGTCTCCGGCGGGAAGGCT
>JACMMD010000482.1 GCA_014379235.1 Anaerolineae bacterium | reverse complement strand
CTTCGCGAAGCGCCCCAACCGTTCGTATTCGCGGCCAAAACACAAACAGCCCCACCACCGGAAACAACAGCACGTAAATCGTGTAGACACCGACAGCCCAGCCAAACGCCGCGCCGATGACTGCCGCGTTCCACGCTCGTCCCGTTTGCCAGTAGCGAACCGTGTACGCCGCCGCGATGGTCAGCAGCAGCATGGCCAGCGGCTCACCGAACAGCGTTTTAGAATAGGCCAGCGCCATCGTCGCCAGCCCGAAAATCAAGCCGACAACCAGCGCCGTATACGGGCGATAATTCAGCCGGCGTGCCAAGCCGTACAGCACCAGCGCCGTCGCCGCCGTGACCAGTGGGTTCAGCATAACGCCCGCCGCCCGATTCGAAACGTCGGGCAGCACATGAGCCAGAGCCACCAATGGCAGCAGCGCCAGCGAAGGTGTCGGCCCTTTTTTGCTATACAGCGCCCCATCGATACCCACCGCGCCCATACGGCCAATCGGCAGCAGCGTCCACTGCGTAAAGCCAATCGCGTCGATGTCCGTGCCGCCATGCTCTACCGCCGAGACCGCTACAGCCAAAAGCGCGTCACCATCCACCGATGTTGGCGCACCCACATACACCAGCAGATAGGCCCCTAGCAAGACGCAGACCAACAGCAGCCGCAGGCGAGTATCCTGCGCGCTTTGAGGCGATGTTTCCATGTAGACCTTATCGACTTCGCCGCGAATCCGCTTAGGCGGTGACTTCGTAAGTCAGCAGGTAGCTTGCACCATCTTGCTCAAAGGATGTCGTGATATGCCCGCGCCCGATGTCCTGAGTACCGACACTGACTTTGCCGAGAAAATCATCGCCCCCGCGCAGGAAGCTGTCATCTTCCCACAATTCGACCACGCCCGGCTCCGTCTGCCCCTCGAACACGAACGCCCGCTCCTCAAAGATTTCGCCGGATACCCAACCCTGCGGCGTGTGATATTGGCCGGTCATGAAGTTGAATTCATCGAACAGTTGACCCGTCGCGTCTTTGGTGCGGTGGCTCATTCGCATCGGTTCGGCGGCCCAAATCATCACGCCGTTGTAGCGAATGTAGGCTTCATCACCGTCCAATTCTTGGGCTTGAACACACTTCAGGGAGAGTAAATGCAGCGTGAAAGAACTCATATTGGCCTCGCTTCTACTGTATCTTTGCATTCTCGCACAAAACAGAAAGGGGTAGAAGTGCCTCTACCCCAAAAATATTCAAATGTAGGGGCAACGCATACGTCTCCCATACAAAGGCCCAACTACAGCGCGATAATTTTCGTCACCAGACCAAACCACGCGCCGCTACTGGCCACACGACTTCGACCTCTTCGCCGCGAACGCCGTAAAGACGGTTGTGCAGGTTTGTCACCACACACGTATGCACCGGGACAACGTGAACCTGTTCGCCAATCTGCGGCGCGGGGTCGCAATTGCTGACATCGACGTAAGCGTGTTCTTCGTTCAGGCGATAAATACGCGCATCAGGATATTCAACGATACGCCCGTAGCCATCGTCCAACACATCCGACGACAACGTTTTACTGCCACCGTCCAAGATTGCCCGTTCAGGAGCGGGCCGGCTGACGACGGTCAGCAGCACCGTCATGGCGCAGTCATCCAGCGAGGCCCAACCGTGCGACACGGTTCCCCAATCGTTGAATACATACGTGCCGACGCGCACTTCCGTCAGTTCCGGTATTTCATGAGCATGTTTGGTCGCGCCAACGCCGCCGCCGCTCACACTGTCCACGCCGATTCCGGCGCGGTCTAGCTGGTGCAGCGCTTCTTGAATCGCAGGGCGCATCGTGGGAAAACTCGGATACACTAGCAGTCCAGCGAAGTGCAAGTTTTCGTTGGCGTCGATCTGCTGCGCCAGCTTGACGACCTGCTCGACTTCCGCGCCTGTGCGCTGCAAATCCGTCACCAGATCGACCATCACCCGCAGCGCCATTTCTTTAGCTTTGGCCGCTTCTGCAAGACCGGAGATCGTATAGGCGCTGTCCGCCGAAACAACCACGCGGTTATACAGCGCGAGGTCGGTCAATCGAGCAGTCTTTTGCTTGCCCATAATGTTGTATGGAATCTGAATATTGTCGATGCCGGCCTCAGCGAAAACTTCGGCCTCGCTCACCTTCTGACAGGCGATGCCCACCGCGCCCGCTTCGATCTGCATCCGGGCGATATCTGGAATCTTGTGCGTCTTGATATGCGGGCGAAAGTCCAATCCATACTGGTTGCAGTAATCTTGCATCCGCTGGATATTAGCTTCCATCCGGTCAAGGTCGATCAATACCGACGGTGTTTCGAGGTCGTGTACGTCCATGTTATTTCAGCCTATTCATCATCACGAAAAATTCTGCGAAGCAGCAGTTTGAAACCCGGCAGCACATCGTCGCCGTCTAGTTCGTCATCGATTGTCAGCGTCGTTGACCCGTGTGGCGTGTGAGCAATCACGCTTCTCGACTTCGGATAAAAAACACACACACGTCGCGTACCGTATTTGAGGTAGTCGCTCACGCGATCTTGTATCTCGTCTGCCGTATCGTTGGGTGAAACTACTTCGACAGCGAGATCAGGCGCAAAAGGAGCGTAGCCTTTTTTCCGTTCACTACGTTTTTTTGGCAGGCGCTCCTTTGCGATGAAACCCACATCTGGAGCGCGAACTGTGTCTTTCCCGTTGGGATTCTTGAATAAGATGTAGCCTGTTTCGGCGGCTGTAGCAATGCCGAGTTGATGTTCATCAACAAATAATCGAATTATCGCGCCAATCAGTAACGCATCGTCCCCATGATCGAAACTTGCTGGTGCCATTTCGATGAGTTCTCCCTCAACAAGTTCAAGGCGCTTATCGGCGTATTCGGGGCTGTGCGAGAGTTCCCATAAATCGTCTGCCGTATAGGTTTTAGTCTGCTCTTGAATCGCCATAATCCTACCTGTATGTCTCTGACTGACCGCTGACTACCTGATGGCTGAAAGCTACTTCCTAAACTGCGTATGCTGCCAATCCGCGAAGCGTTCGCGCAGGGATAAACGCTGATACTTGCCCGTTGATGTCACCGGAATGTCAGTGCCAAAGATAACCACCTTTGGGCTTTTCTCAAAGGTCATGCGCCCCCGGCAGTGAGCAATGATGGCGGCGGCATCCAGCATCTCGCCCTCATGTGGCACGACATATGCGCCGACTTCCTCACCAAAATAGTCATTTTCGAAAGCTACCACGAGTGCGACTCTCACGCCGGGAATTTCGAGCAGCACTTCTTCAATATCGAACGGGCTGAACTTCACGCCGCCGCGATT
>JACMMD010000481.1 GCA_014379235.1 Anaerolineae bacterium | reverse complement strand
GGGCGTGGGGTTGTGGCGGCTGCTGCGCGGGCAAGGTTCGGCGCTCGAACGGGCAGCATATGGTTTGGCGCTGCTGTCGCCGCTGATGGTGATTCCGAGTGTGATCTCGGTAGGTGGCTTGCCGCCGAACCACATGCGCTCGATTGGCATGACTCCGCTGCTGTTCGTGCTGGTGGCAGTGGGCGCGGAGTGGGTGTTGGCAAAAATACACCTCTCCCCCGATCCCTCTCCGCAAGCAGAGAGGGGAGTCAAGAGACTGGTGATTGTCGTTGTGGCGGCGCTGGCGATTGGCGGCGGGTTGGTGGCGCGAGATTATTTCGTGTGGGCCAGTCGCGCTGACCTGTACTACGAAACCGATGCGGACTTAGCAGCCGCCGCAAGATGGCTGCCATCGCAGGTCGATGACAACACGCGGGTATATATCACGACGCGCTATCGAGAGCATCCGACGATTGAAGCGGCACGGCTGCCATTTCCAGTGACCATGCTTGGTGTAGATACGCTGCTGATCGTGCCGCCTGATGAGGATGGACTATATATTTTCCCGCGCAGCGCGCCACCGGCTGACGAATGGCGTGTATGGCTTGAGGTAGGCGCGATAGATGGCTTGCCGCTCGGGCCGGATGGCGGCGCTTCCAGCGCTTTCGAGGCGTTCCGGCGGGCGGGAGATATGTCTCTGCCTGTGCCAGATGTGCCGCCTCAAGTGACAGCGGACAACGGGCTGCTGACGCTGGTAGGCTTGGATGTGCCGACGGTAGAGTCGGGCGGGCGCGGGCAGATCGTCATGGCGTGGCAAGTTCAGCAGACACCGACGGTCAGCGATTTGACGCCGATTGTGCAGATCGAGGATGAACTCGGTACGGTGTTGTATCGCGCCGAACCGTATATGACGGGTACGGATGATTGGCTTCCCGGCGAACGCTTGCTCCAGCGCATCCCGTTTCGCATCCCGATTGGGACGCCGCCGAGTCTGTACACGCTGCGAGTGGCGTGGGTTGAGCGTGACAGCGATCATTATGTGCCATTTGCAGCGGGCGGCATATGGGCAAGCATCGCCCCGCTTGAAGTGGTTCGCGCAGAGGCTTATCCCGATCCATCTGAACTGGACATCACTGTGCGCGAGACGCACGACGTTGCGGCGGGAGTGCGTTTGCTCGGCTGGAATCCTGCGTCTACCCGCGTTCGTCCGGGTGAAGCACTGCTGCTGACGCTGTTCTGGCAGGGTGTATTGACCGATGACGAACGGGCGACGGTGGACTATCAGGCGCGTTTGGGTGATAGTCCGCTGTGGGGCGGCGCTCCCGGTTATGGCGAGAACCCGTCCGGTGGCTGGATTGATGGCCAACTGATGACCGATCATGTGCGCTGGCCCATCCCGCGTGAAATGGATGCCGGGCCATACTCGCTCACGCTGGAAGTTGGTGACTCGATTATCAACTTAGGCACGGTTGAGGTGGAAGGGCTGCCGCGTTTGTTCGAGCAGCCGCCAATTGAACAAACGCTCGATGTGCGCTTCGGAGATGTGCTGCAATTGACGGGTTACAACCTACAAAACGAAGGCGACGCGCTCACACTTGATCTGGTGTGGCGCGCTGATGGAACTGTCGCGCAGGATTACAAGGTTTTCGTGCATGTGGTCGATGAAAATGGCGAGATTATCGCGCAGCAGGACACGATGCCGCAGCACGATACCTACCCCACGAGCTTATGGGCAGAAGGCGAATACGTGCCCGATCAATATACATTTACCAATCTGCCGCTGGGACGCTATCGAGTGCGCGTTGGCTTGTATTTACCTGCTGACGGGTCGCGCTTGCCGATGAGCGAAAACGGCGAAATAGTTGGTGATTCTTTGGAAATAAACCTAGTTGAATCGTAGGGTATAATATATAATATCGTTTAACTTCAGATGAAAAACTATTCATATACTTCTAATTTTTAGGTCAAAGTTCCGTTATACAATTAAATTTATTATTTGCAAGTAATATCTGGCAGTCGCTCCGAACATAGAAACGCCGCTGCCTAAATGGAGAGATTCAATGCTACGATTCAATGGTTCCGTTTGGTGTAATCTCGATATTGCTCTCCGCAATGTCGATCAACTTTTTAGAAATGTGACACATCCGTTAGGGCCGCAGCCTCAAGGTCTAACGGTGATTGAATGGTACATCCTGCGCGCTTTATATGAGCAAGATGGACAACATGCGTCGGAACTGGCGCGGGCAGTGGGACGGGCGGCCACTTCATTCACGCCCAACCTCGATAAACTGCAACAAAAAGGGCTGGTTGAACGGCGGCCAGACCCCGCAGATCGTCGTGCGGTGCGTATTTATCTGACCGAAAACGGCAAAGCGCTCCGTGATGACGTGCTACAGAGCGCTGAACAAATCGACGATCAGATTACGCAGATGTTCCCGAACGGCGAATTCGAAACCTTTGCCGAAGTGCTGGCGAAACTGCAAGCGCTAGGCGAGGATAACGTGAAGTACGAGATCGATTAGGCTTACGGCCTTCGTATTATGTCGCTAATCGTCAGCACCGTAGTCGACTGCTGACGATGGGGGTTCGCGGCGCTAGGCGTAATTGAGGTCGTCACGCTCTCTGGTCATCGTATCGAGTGCGCCTTGAAACTCCGCTAACGCTTCTTCTGTAAACAGCACAAATCGTACCAGCTTGATTGAATTTTTAGCGGATACAAAATCGCATACAGTTTGCAGCGCAATCTTGGCGGATTCCCCTAGTGGATAGCGATACACGCCTGTGCTGATGGCCGCAAAGGCAATCGTCTTCACTTCATTTTGCGCCGCGACCTCTAAGCTGCGCCGGTACGTGCTTGCCAGCAATTTTGGGCTGTTGGGGTCGCCCACGCGGTACATCGGGCCAACGGCATGGATAACGTGTCGCGCTTTCAAATTGTAGCCGCCGCTGATTTTGGCGTCACCTGTCGCACAGCCGCCGAGCTTTTTGGTTGCGGCGACAAGTCCCGGGCCGGCAGCGCGGTGTATCGCGCCATCGACTCCACCGCCGCCGAGCAGCGTATTGTTGGCGGCGTTTACGATAGCGTCTACATCTTGTTCAGTAATGTCGCCCTGAACAAGTTCGATGACTGTCCTCTTGATCTTTGCGTGAGTTACTGTTGAGTTATTCATAACCTCTATTGTATGTCTAAAGTTCAATCTTACACAGTCACAGAAACAATGCTTTACTCTAACCTGCCATGTGTTTCGTTTTTCGACTGGAGATTATCTTGCAACCAAACCCTCAACTACTTGCGCCGATGACACCTGCCGACGTGCAATCGGCATTAGATCGTCTCAACACAGGCATTCAGATTCGCTTTTTCGACAACAGTACGGCGACATCGCAGCAGGCCGCCGACAATGTCGGCTGTGAACTAGGGCAGATCGTCAAAAGCCTTGCGTTCATCATCGACGGCAAGCCGATTGTGGTGCTGGCAAGCGGCGATCAGCGCGTCGATGACCGCAAACTGGCGGAGATGTACAGTGTCGGACGCAAGAAAGTGAAGATCGCATCGCCAGAGGAATGTGTCACCATCTACGGTTATGCTCCCGGTGGCGTTCCGCCGCTGCCGCATCGCACACCGGATATGGCGATTTATATGGACGATTCGCTGCAACGCTATGCGATTGTTTATGCGGCGGGCGGCGCGCACAACGCTATTTTTGAGATACCGTTGGTGAAACTGGCGGAGATTACAGGCGCGAAGTTCGCAGATGTGGCGCGGAAAGAGTAGCGGTTCGTAGGGGCAGGTCTCAGACCTGCCCCTGCTGATCTAAAAGGTGTTAGGCTGTGGGTGCGGCGTTCGTCGGCTGTACGGGCGCAGCGGCAGCTCCACCATCGCAAGCGCCGGACAGCGTATCCACGTAGGTCGCGCTGACCCACGCCTGCCCGTCCAGATAAACCACACGGAACCATTCAGGCGTGCGCTGGGTGGCTTGCAGCGTAAGGTCGAATGGCAGGATGTCGATGACTTCGCCAGTGACGCTTGGAGCCATGCGTAGATTGACGCGATTATTCATACGGACGCGGCAGCCGTTGAGAATGATCGCGCCGGGAGCGTCTTGACTCTGGATAGAGCGCGGCTCGCCCGTTTCAGGGTTGATCGCGGGATTGAAGCCGCCGGTTGTAGTTGTGGTGGTGGTTGTGCCGTCTTCATTAGTGACCGTCGTCGTCCCTGTGGTGACAACTGGCGCGGTGCCGGGAACTGGCAGCGGCGCGGGGCCGGTGCTTGGCGTCAGCACGAGCGTACCCGTATCCAGAATATAGCTACAGGTGTAGTCACCATCGAAATAGTATTGGATACGTTCTTCGATACGGGGCATGTTTCGTACCGATAAGAAGAACAGCGTTCCCTCACCGCGCAAGCACACCTGAATCGGGCCCTCAAATTGGGTTGCTTGCTGGCCGTTGACGAAGTTGGTGATGTCCACAGCATGGATGACACCGAGGTTCAGGATACCAAAGTTGCCAATATCCCCGCCGCCATGCCCGACTCGATACGTGCCATCAACAGCGATGATGTTGCAAAAGCCGCCACCGGCTTTAATCACCGGGCTTGTACCCGCACCGATGTCGGCGCAGAGTGGTGTAGTGCCGGGTGCTTGCGCGTGTACGACAGCCGCGAGACTGATTGCCAGCAGCGCAAACGTCAGTAACAGAATCGTTTTACGAAATAAAGGTGAAACCATCTTCTTACCCCCGAACCTCTGATTTTACTGGTGTGTCTAGGTTGGGCTGCACGATAACGCGACGCGAAACTTTTGTCAATAGGACATCAACGAGAAGCGCTGCATCGCTACAGCCCTGTAGAGACGCTCTCTTGAGCGCGTTGGGCCAATTGCCCCAGCAGTTGCAGCAGACGTTCACGCCATGTATCGGGGCGCATGGTGAGTTCAACGGCGGTGCGGCTGACGTGGACATCCGCGCCGAGTTTGAATTCCAGTGCTTCGCGGTTCACATCGGGTAGATACGGTAGGCGGATTTCGGTTTTGTTACGATGCGCGATCACGGCCTTCGCGCCCGCCGCTTGCGACAACAGCTTCACGTCAATCTGATAGAGCAAACCCTCAACCGCCTGCGGCAGTTTTCCGAAGCGGTCTTGCAGTTCGGCGCGCATGGCATCTACTTCTTCGGCGCTGCTCAGGTTGGCGATACGGCGGTAGATTTGCAGACGCATCGACATTTCAGGGATGTAGTCGTTGGGCAAGAAGGCGGCGATAGGCAGGTCGATGGTGACGTTGCTGACGCTGATTTCGAGGTCAGCGGCTTCGGCGGCCTCATCCGGCTGCTGCGTCCCAATACCATTCTTCAAGCGCTCGATGGTATCAGCCAGCATGTGCGTATAAAGATGCAGCCCGACAGCGGCCACATGACCCGTTTGGCGGTGGCTGAGGATGTCGCCTGCGCCGCGCAGCTCAAGGTCGCGCATAGCAATCTGGAAGCCCGCGCCCAGATGCGTGTTTTCTTCGAGCGTTTCCAGCCGGGCCCGTGCTTCTTCGGTGAGGCGTTCTTCCGACAGATGGAAGAAATAGGCGTAGGCTTGCCGCGCACTGCGCCCCACGCGCCCGCGTAACTGATATAGCTGCGCCATGCCGAACCAGTCCGCATGGTCGATGATGAGCGTGTTGGCGTTGGGGATGTCTAGCCCGTTCTCGATGATCGACGTACACACCAGCACGTCGGCCTCGCCGCGTCCGAAGCGCAGCATCGCATCCTCAAGTGTGCGCTCGTCCATTTGCCCGTGAGCGACAACCACGCTGGCTTCCGGTACGATGCTCATCAGCTTATCGCGGGCCGCCGCGATACTGCGAACGCGGTTGTGAACGAAGAATACCTGTCCGCCGCGCTCCAATTCTCGCATAACAGACTGCCGCACTATGCGCTCGTCAAATGGCCCGACCTGAGTAAGCACAGGCAGACGTTCTTCCGGCGGCGTTTGAATCAGGCTGATGTCGCGCACTCCGGTGAGGCCCATAAACATCGTGCGCGGGATCGGCGTAGCGGTCAGCGTCAGCACATCGACCTGTGTACGCAGGTGCTTGAAATGCTCTTTGTGTTTGACGCCGAAACGCTGTTCTTCGTCGATGATGATAAGGCCAAGATTGGGAATAGAAACGTCGGTTTGCAACAGTCGGTGAGTGCCGATAATCACGTCCACTTCGCCGGATGCCAGCTTTGCCAGCACTTTGCGCTGTTCGGCGGCAGTACGGAAGCGTGACAGCATTTCAACCACCATTGGGAAAGCGGCCAATCGGCGGCTGAAAGTTTCGAAATGCTGCTGCGCGAGTACCGTCGTCGGCACAAGCAGCGCGACCTGTTTACCATCCATCACCGCTTTGAAGGCCGCCCGCAGCGCGACTTCGGTTTTACCGTAGCCTACATCGCCACAGATTAAGCGATCCATCGGATGCGGCTGTTCCATATCGGCCTTGACTTCACGCACGGCACGAAGCTGGTCATCGGTTTCGACATAACCAAACGACGCTTCGAGTTCGTGCTGCCACGGTGTATCCGTGCCGAAAGCGTGACCCGGTGCAGAAGCACGGGCCGCATACAGTTCGATCAGTTCGGTGGCTTCTTCCTGAATGGCGCGCCGGGTCTTGCGTGTGATGCGCGTCCAATCCGGCTGACCGAGCTTGGTGACAGACGGCGGTTGGTCATTGGGGCCAACGTAGCGTGTCAGGCGGTCTGCCTGATGAATAGGCACGAACAGGATGTCCGTCCCGGCATACTCGACCACCAAGTATTCGCGCTGAACGTTCTCAATCGTGCGGCGGCGCATCCCGCTAAAGCGCCCGATACCGTAATCCTCATGGACGACGTAATCGCCCGCTTCCCAATCGGTATAGGCCGATTCGGGGGTACGGGCGCGGCGGGTATTGGCGCTGGTACGGCGGCGCGGCTCAGGTCGACTCCAGCCGAAAATCTCAGCGTCGGTGAACAAATGCGTCGGCTTATCGGTGTTCAGCCGCCAGCCTTCTTGCAGCGCGCCATCAATGAACAACAGCGCTTGCGGCGGCGGTGCTTCGAGCAGGTCTTTCGTCGTCGGTGTGAAACCGTCACTATCAGCTTCTTGCTCGTGCCACATCTCGGACAATCGCGCCGCTTGCTGTGTGACGACAATGCTGCGCTCGCGGATGCCTTTGAGGGTACGCAGGCGGCTCAAGAGCAGCTTCAACTGTCCGCCGAAGCGTTCTTCTGGTGCGAACAGCGCACTAAACGCCGAAAAATCCTCGCTGTCTGGCTGCGATGTTCCGGCTAGATGAAGCGTCGTGCGACCTTCCAGCGCGGTGTTGAGCGCTGCCCAATCGAGATAAGGCTGCGGATGATCAGGCGCAAGCTGGCTGGTGGCGACCATTTCCTCGCGGGTTTTGGCCGCGTGGGCTTCGATCTCGGCCACTGAATCGCGCAGTTCATCGCTGTCTTCAACGATAATCAGCGCATCGGCTGGCGCGTAATCTAGCAGGCTGACCGGATTGGCGTATAGATAGGGCAAGTAATGTTCGATGAACGGAAACGGCGTACCCAGTGAAAGCGGCTGCGCGTCGGCTCTGGCGCTGGTCGTGTCACTCTCTGACATCGGCAGGTTGGCGAACCAGTCCGCGAGATGGGCCGCTAACGGCGGCGTATTTTCGGGCATGGCTTCACGCGCTGGCGTGATAACGGCGCGCTGGATACGGTCTGTCGAGCGCTGTGTCGATGGGTCGAAGCGGCGCAAGCTGTCGATTTCGTCGTCAAAAAACTCGATGCGGACGGGCTGTGAATCGGCCACTGGAAACACATCGAGGATGCCACCGCGTCGGCTGAACGTGCCCGGTTCGATGACCAACTGCGCGGGCTGATAGCCGATCTTGAGCCAGCGCTCAAGCAGGCGATCTAACTGCCAGCGTCCGCCGATTTCGAGTGTAATCGACGCTTTGCGAAACTCGCTGACGGGTAACGTGCGCTGCATCACGGCGCGGGCGGATGTCACGATCACCGGATTGGTCGCGGCTGTTTGACTATCATCGAGCAGCGCGGCTAAGGTTTCGATGCGGCTGGCGATGGTGGTATCGCCCCAAGGAGCGCGTTCGTAGAATAGGGCCGTTGGTTCAGCAAAGCGGTAGATCGGAGCGTTTGCGCCGAGCCACACGGGTAACTGTTCGGAGACGTTATAAGCGCGGTTGACGCGGGCCGTCATCAAGATGACTGGCGCGGGCCAATCTTGGGCCAGCGCGGCCAGCACGAACGGACGCGCCGAACGCAGTAATCCCAAAGACCCGACAGGTGCGCCTGTGCGGAGTGCTTCGAGCAGTTGTTGATAGACGCGATTCTCGCGTAATAAGTCAAGCAAGCCGGAGAGTTGCATGATGGCATTCCAGATAAACGGTGAACAGCCGGGAGATTATTATACAATCCGAAAGGTAGGGGAAGGCTGAGTAGTACGTAGGCGTTGTATTGGAAATCGAACCGCGACAGATTTAGCGGAAGATGTCTTTCACAGCTAAGGTGAATTCGGGCAGCACATCGCCACCATTGAGAGTACCGTCAATGCCGATGTTGACGACATCTTCGTTGTCAGCCGTATAGACTTCGATCATTTGTTCGTCGGTG
>JACMMD010000480.1 GCA_014379235.1 Anaerolineae bacterium | reverse complement strand
ATTCCCGGTCATCAACAACGAGCTTAACGGTATCTGCCATAATTCGCTCTACCCTTATTCGTCTTTCATGCGCTCTTGCGCCAACAATTCATGTGTCTTTTTCTTGCGTCACTTAGCGATTTCTCGCGCCGCCAGCGCTTCTGCCTTTTCCATCGTTTCAACAAACGCGACGGGCAGATTGCCGGTCATCTGTTTATACAGCGACATAAACGCATTCACCATTGCCCGTTGGAAGGTGGGCAGCCCGACGAGAATGGCCATCTGCGTGTTCCGCGCTTTGTTAGAAAACGCTGGCTTGAGCTTCAAGACATTCACGAGCGGCATTTGCTCCACGTTTCGTACATCGGTGATCGTCGTCACCGAATGATCGACAGACTCCGCCCACACTTTCATCTCGTCCATCGCCTCGTAAAGCTGTTCCCATGTGAGCGAACCTTTTATCGTAAGACACAACAGCGTTTTTCCATCGTCCGCCCAATTCAATGTGTATGCCATGTTGTACCTTCAAGCGAACCAGTTGATTTTAACGCATTACTTCACAAGTTCTCGCGCTGCCAGCGCTTCGGCTTTTTCTATCGTTTCCACGAATGCCACTGGCACTTCACCCGCAAGCTGCTTATACAGGCTCATAAACAGGTTCACCATCGTCTGCTGGAATGATGGCATCCCGACGATGATCGCCAGCCGTGTATTTTCCGACTTAATCGCAAACGCAGGTTTGAGCTTCAACACGTTGCTGAGTGGCAGCTTATCCGCTCGCGTGACATCGGTAATCGTTACAATTGGATGACTCACGCTGTCCGCCCAGTCCTTCATCCCCTGCATCGACTCGTACAACTGCTCCCATGAGAGTGCGCCTTCGAGCGTCAGATACAAAAGAGTTTGCTCGTCGTTTCCCCATTTCAGATTGTACGGCATCGCTATAAATCCATCTCTCTTAAGCGCCGCGTCATTCGTCGCTGCGCTTCGGACAGACCCGCTTCTGCACGGGACTGCATTGTTTGGGCAATGATGCCCCAGTCAGCCGATTCGATCTGTTCGGTGGCCAACTTCCACGCTTTGGAGAAGTCAGCATAAGCGAGTTCAACCTCGCCCATTTCTAAATAGAGTTCGCCCCGCGCCACATAGTTCGAGGATGCTTCCGGGTAAGCGCTGATCGTCTGGTCTAAATCCCACAACCGCGCTTGCACTCCCCCCGGCCCCGGTGATCGCGGGAGAAGCCGCCGCAGCCAGCCAAAACGCGACTTGGGCTTTGGCTTCTGCAAAACGCCTACGCTTTCGGGAGTAAGCTCGCCGTCAACGTCCGTATAGCTTGGGCTGCCATTCGCCATTGGTTCTGCCCCGCTGTAAACGTCCTCAATTTCATAGGACTCAGATGGGGCGTAAACGTTCTCCAACTCGTCACTGCTTGGAGTTGGAGCAGGATACTGCGTCACATCGTCATTCATGCGCCGCGCCCGTTAATCTCCGACTGCCGGGGCTGCCGCGTCACGGGCTGCACGTTTGACGGGTGGTCTGCGCTCGACAGCAGCGGCGGGCTTGGCCACTTCAACGGCGGCGGTAGCGGCCTTCTCGATGTGCGCCTTGAACTCGTCAGGGAAGTTCTTGATGGTCGCCAGAATCGGGTTCGCCGCGAAATCTCCGAGCGCGCACAGTGTCACGCCCGTCATGTTTTTGGCGATGTTGTTAATCAGGTCTACGTCTTCAGGGCGGCCCTTGTCGTCCATAATGCGGCTGATGACTTTATCCAACCAGTACGTCCCCTCGCGGCACGGTGTACACTTGCCGCAGCT
This sequence comes from Anaerolineae bacterium, assembly GCA_014379235.1. Lineage (GTDB taxonomy): Bacteria > Chloroflexota > Anaerolineae > Aggregatilineales > Phototrophicaceae > JACMMD01. Next base: position 8,857 of record JACMMD010000480.1, on the reverse strand, counting down.
TTCGTGCTTGAAGAACTTGGTCATCTTCATAGCAGCCCACACCACATCCACCGAGTCATCCAGCACGATCACCGATGCCGAGCCAAGCACTGTATCCAGCGCGGCCATGTCCTCGTAGGTGAGGGGTGAATCCAACACCTTGTCATTGGCGGGTACGATAGGGCCGGACGCGCCCGACGGCAAAATCGCCTTGATCGTGCGCCCTTCGGCCATGCCGCCCGCATGATCGAAGATCAACTCGCGGAAGGTCGTGCCGAGAGGAAGCTCATAATTACCCGGTTTTTGCACGCTGCCACAGACACAGAAAACTTTCGTGCCGGGGCTTTTCTCCGTGCCGATGGCCTTGTATGCCGCCGGGCCTTCGCGCATGATGAACGGCACACTCCCCAGCGTTTCGACGTTGTTCACCACTGTCGGTTCGCCATACAGGCCGCCGCCCTTTTGCGCTGGGAACGGCGGACGAACACGCGGCTGTCCGAGCTTACCTTCGAGACTCTCCAGCAGCGCGCTCTCTTCGCCGCAGATATACGCGCCCGCGCCGAGATGTGTATAGACCGGGCAGTTCCAGCCCGAACCAAGCACGTTATCGCCCACCAGATTATTGCGTTGGGCTTCCTCGATACACTTGTCGAGTTCGTGCGCCAAATCCCAGAACTCGCCGCGCAGGTAGATGTAAACCGCCGTCGCCTGAATCGCATAAGCGCAGATCATTGCGCCTTCGATCAGTTGGTGCGGATTGTTCTCCATGATTTGACGATCTTTGAACGTACCCGGTTCGCTTTCGTCAGCGTTGACCGCCACGTACTTGATGGGTTCGCTCTTGGGGATGAAGCTCCACTTCACGCCCGTCGGGAAGCCTGCGCCGCCGCGTCCCCGTAAGCCGGACGCCTTCACCACGTCGATGACTTCCGACGGCTGCATAGCCACGGATTTACGCAGCCCTTCATAGCCGCCGTTGGCCGTGTAAACGTCGTACTTGTGAATGTCCGGGATGTCTTTCTCGCGGAACAGAATGTACATAATCAACCCTCGTTACGTTGTGTAGGGGCAAGACATGCCTTGCCCCTACGATTGCGTTCTATTTATTGCCGTTGATCTGCTGTGCTTGAGCTTCGGCGCGCCACTGCTCGACGAGCGCCTTCATCTTGTCCATATCAAGGTTTTCGTGATAATGAAAATTGCATTGCAACATCGGCGCTTTATCACACGCGGCGAGGCACATCACATGCTCGGCAGTGATGAGGCCGTCGTCAGTGGTATCGCCATCGCCGATCTCAAGATGCGCCAGCAGGTCTTGGTAAAATTGGTCAGCGCCGCGAATCGCACATGGCAAGTCAGTGCAGACGTGCAGCCAGAAGCGCCCTTTGGGAGTCTCGCGGTACATGGTGTAAAACCCGGCGATGGATTTAACCTGCGTCGGATCCATTTCGCACAGTTCAGCGACTTCAATGATCGCCTGCGGGCTAACCCAACCGTACTCTTCTTGCGCCACGTACAGCAGCGGCATCACTGCCGAGCGCTTGTCGGGATATTTGCTGAAAGTCTTCTGGATACGGTCTGCGTATTTGTCTGCCAGCATGTTTATCTTCCCTACGGAACGTACTGTAGGGGCAGGTCTGAGACCTGCCCTTTACCTACGCGAAATATTAACGGTCACAATCCCCAAGCGTGAAGTCAAGGCTGCCAATTATGGCCACGATATCCGCGACCATGTGCCCCTTGGTCACGTCTCGCAGCGCCTGAATGTTGATGAACGACGGCGTTTTGAAGTGGCAGCGGCGCGGCTTGTTGCCACCTGTGCCATGCAAATAACAGCCGATTTCCCCACGCGGACTTTCAATCGCCGCGTACACTTCTTGATCGGGCAGGCTGTAACCTTCCGTCCACAGCTTGAAGTGATGAATCACCGCTTCCATGCTCTGTCCGAGTTCGGAACGCGGCGGCGGCACGAACTTGCGATCATTCGAGCGGAAGTGCCCGCCGGGAATGTTCTTCATGGCCTGCTGCAAAATCTTGATGCTCTCACGCATCTCACGCACACGCACGATGAAGCGGTCATAAACGTCGCCATGCTCACCGAGCGGCACATCGAACTCGTATTTTTCGTAGCCGCTGTAAGGTGTCGACTTGCGAATGTCCCAGTTGACGCCGCTTCCACGCAGGCTCGGGCCAGAAAGCCCCCATGCCAGCGCGTCTTGCGGCTCGATGACACCAACGCCTTGAGTACGGTCAATCCAGATCGGGTTGTTGGTTAGCAGCGCTTCGTAGTCATCAATGCGTTCAGGAAAATAGCTGAGGAACAGTTCCAGCGCGGGCAAAAATTCCGGCGCGATGTCACGCCACACACCGCCGGGGCGAATGTAGCTGGTCATCAAACGCTGACCGGAATTCATCTCGAACATTTCAAGGATTTTTTCGCGTTCACGGAAACAGTACAAAAACACGCTCATCGCGCCAAGGTCGAGCGCATGTGTGCCGAGCCATACAAGATGACTGCTCAAGCGCATCAGTTCGAGCATAATTACGCGGATCACCTGTCCACGCTCCGGCACGTCGATGCCGCCGAGTTTCTCCACCGCCATGCTGTAAACCATGTTGTTCGACAGCGGCGCGAGATAATCCATACGATCCGTACAAACCAGCGCTTTCTCGTAGGTTTTGGACTCGATGGTTTTTTCGATACCCGTGTGCAGGTAGCCGATGTCAGGAATGCAGGTGACGACTTCCTCACCGTCGAGTTCTAGCAGCAAGCGCAGCACACCGTGTGTACTCGGATGGTGCGGGCCCATGTTCAGCAGCAGCGTTTCGCCGTTCATGGCGCGGTCAGAGACGAGGCCGCGCAAATCCTCGACGTTGCCTTCCCATTTTTCGTGTGTTCGTTCAACAACCGCCATATGCTTCTCTCCGTGCCTGTTTCGTAGGGGCAGACCTAGCAAACTTCGTTTGTTTGTCTGCCCTGTACCATATGGGCAAATTGGGCGAACACACAGGTTCGCCCCTACGTATTAGGTCAATCCTTGGCGAATGGTTTGTGCTTCATGATCTGTTCCGCATTGAACGAGAACTGAACCGTCTCGTAGCCAAGTGGATAGTCCCGGCGAAGCGGATGTCCGCTCCAATCGTCCGACAGAAGCAGGCGGCGCATATTGGGATGCCCGCGAAAATTAATACCCATCAGGTCGAAAATCTCGCGTTCAAGGAAATCCGCCACCGGCCACAATGTTGTCATCGTGTCCACTTCCGACGCATCCTCATCCAGATAAATTTTGACGCGAATACGGCGGTTGTAGATCATCGAGTACAGATGATAGGCGACGCCGAAGCGGCCCGGACGCTTCGAATAGTCCGGGTAATAATCCACTGCGCTGATGTCCGACAGGAAATTATAGAGGAGACCCTGCGTATCACGCAGATAACGAACGACTTCGACCACATTTTTCGCGTCGATTTCCAGCGTCGTCTCGCCCGCATATTCCGTGACGGAATGCAGCACATCCGGCAGAGCGGCGCGCAGACTAGCTACGGGGTCATGTGCCTGAGAGATTTCCATAGCTGCGCCTTACGCCTTTAGCATTTCGCTGCTGGTCGCCCAATCCGAGATACGATCTTGCTTGATTTTCTCGTGCAGCGTCAACACGCCGTGAATCAACTGCTCAGGGCGTGGCGGGCAGCCCACGATATACACGTCAACCGGGATGATTTCATCCACGCCCTGCACCAGCGCATAGTTATTGTAAACGCCGCTGGTGGAAGCGCAGTCACCCATCGCAATCACCCACTTGGGGTCGGACATTTGATCGTATAGCTGACGCACAACTGGAGCCATCTTGCGCGACACACGTCCTGCCACGATCATCAGGTCTGCCTGACGTGGACTGGCGCGGTTCAATTCCATGCCGAAGCGCGACATATCATAGTCGGATGCCTGAGTCGCCATCATCTCAATCGCGCAGCAAGCGAGGCCGAACAACAGCGGCCACATCGCGCCGGTGCGCGCCCAATTGATTGCCACATCGAGCGAAGTCGTAACCACGCCCAGATTACCGAGCTTTGACGTTACTCCCATTCCAACGCTCCTCTTTTCCACGCGTAAAAGTAGCCAACGAGCAGAATGATAATAAACACAAACATTTCGATCAGTGCGAACAGACCCATCTGCCGGAAGACTACCGCCCAAGGCAAGAAAAAGATCACTTCCACGTCGAACAAAATAAACAGCACTGCGATCAAATAATAGCGCACGGGCATCCGGCGCGATCCCGGGCCGAGCGGCTTCATACCGCTTTCGTAGGGCGAGACCTTACGCTCAGTTGGATTGTGCGGCCCTAGAACGCGGGAAATCATCAAAATAACGACGACGAGAACGGATGAAAGCACCAGTAAAACGGAGATTGGTGCGAATTCTTGCAGTGCCATAAAACCCCTTTGCCAGATCATCTAACCCCGGCAATTCGTTTGTTCTTTTTGGAGCAATCGAACTAGCCCGATGGTAACATAACCGCAGTGTATAGTCAACTTCAACAGGATTTAACTTTATTTTATCATCGCTCGTGACAAATATCACAATATGAGACTTTGATGTAAAGTTTTTTCAGTGGCTATGACGATGATAAAGTCAATTTTACCCACTTATAACGAAGTCTCCAAGAAATGCTCATCAACTTTTTCCACTTAAACTTCGACTAAATTACGAGTGCCACACTATTCTCAAATAAATTTCCGATTGCAGAAGTCCATCAAGGCTTCTCGATCCTATAGAAGCGAATGGAGACTCCATGAAAAACCGCACGATTTTAGTCCTATGCCTGTTCTTTCTAATCTGCATAAGTGTATTCAGCTCGGTAGCCGTTCTTAGCGCTCAAGAAGATGAGGAGATTGCGGGATTCGAAATCCTTGACGTTTATCTTGAGCAGAACGTCACCGACGGTGACATGGAGCTTGTCGTGGTGATCGAAGGCCCTGCTGATGGAATTGAACAGCTTACCGTCGTCGCGCCGAATGGCGACATCATTGTCGATCATGATACTTCCGGTGAGGGCAGCTTAGGGCTGCGGGAGTTCATGTTCGAGTCGCCTGAGCCGGATGTGGAAACCGTATTAGCCAGTTACCCGGAAGGCGATTATACATTCTTCGGGATCACGGTTGAAGGCAGCGTTCTGTACGGAACAGCCAGTCTTTCGCACGAAATGCCCATGCCAACAACGTTCGTTTCGCCAGAAGAAGATGCCGAAAATGTCGCGGGCGATGAAGTGCTGATTTCGTGGGAAGCCGTCGACAACGTTGAAGGCTATATCGTGGAAGTTGAACAGGACGAAGTTGGCTTCAATTTCACCGCCGAAGTCAGCGCCGACACCACTTCGTTTAAGCTGCCCGGTGAATTTCTTGCAGCGGGTACGGAATACGAATTGGGTATTGCTACTGAAAATGAGGCTGGTAACGTTTCATTCATCGAAACCACCTTCACTACCGCCGAATAGCTGATCGCCTGCGAACAATCCTAGAGGCGACGCGGTGCAAACTCCGTTTGCTTAGTCGCCTCTATAAAACTCTAACCACACTACAAATTGTCTCGCGCATCCCGTAGAGCGTCACGCATTTTGGCGCTCTCCTTAACGGTGTTCACAGCCAGCGCGCCATGCCAGCCGGGAGTATTCATATATTCCACACTAACCGCGCCTTCGTAGTTCGCCGTTTTGAGCGCGGCCATCACGCGCTTCGGCTCGATGCGCCCGCGCTCGAACGGCGTTTGCAACTGTGCCCGCGCCGCCTGCCGCATCTGGATATGGCGGGCATAAGGCAGCAGTTTCACAATCTTGTCGTGCAAAATATCCTGACAGATCATGTGCGCCCAATCGACAGTGAGCTGAAGCCCTTTAATCTCTTTTACCAGCTTAAGCGCGGCATCCGGCGTTTGCGCCATCGAATCCATGTGCGGCTCGATGCTCACTTTTAGTCCGGCCTTCTGCGCCTTCTCGACCATTTCGCGCAGCCCGCTAACGGTGCGCTCCCATGCGGCCTCATCTTCGACTGGATGCGCTAGACCCGGCGATAAGGTAATGCCCGGCGCGCCGAGCGCCGCCGCGAACGGAATCAGTGCTGTAAATAAGTCGAGGTCTTTCGGGCGTTTGTCGGCGTCGATGACCGAGATACGCGGCAGCATCAAATACAGGTCGCTCAGTTTCAGGTTGAACGAGTCGAGGTCACGGCGGATGCTGGCCGCCATGCCTTTCGGGTCTTCAGCAGCGCGAGGCGCATTGAAGTTCGGGCCGCTGCCGATGTCCACATTGCGAAAACCAAGCCGCGCAATCGTGCCCAGCGCTTCCGGCAGCGTCAGATCATTAAAGGCCCATGTGTGACAAGCGAGTTCGATCATCGTGAGTACCGCGTTACCGTAGGGGCGACACATGTGTCGCCCGTCCTGAGAACCAAATCCAGCCAAGAGTAGCACAGCGCGCTCCTCTCACCAAAAATCAATGTCGATTTCAGCAAGCGTCAATATTGCAGCGCGATAGTTATATCAGGTCGCAGACATCGACAATGAGGGAAAAACACGATGGGCATTACGGTGCAGTGGGACAGCGATGATAAAACGATTATCCGACAGACGTTCGATGGGCGTTGGACATGGGATGACCTGTATGCCGCGCTCGATTACGTCGCCAAACTGACCGATAGCGTTCCCCACCGCGTCGATGCCATCGTCGATGTACGCCATTCGAGTATGCTTCCCGGCGGATCGTTGTTCAGCTTCAACACCCGCCAACACGCCGATAAGCTGGCCAAACGCAATGATGTCAATCGCGGCAGTATCATCGTCGTCGGCGCAAACCCGCTTTTGCGCGGACTGTACGATTCTTTTCGCGGACTGTATGCCACTACCGCCAGCGACGTGCATTTCGTCGCCAGCATGGAGCAGGCCCGCGCCCTTATATCTGACAAGCGCGAACGTCATCTTGTAGAGAGCGTACCATCTCAGGTTTTAACGTATTAAATCGCTCCCGGAGATGACATTCTGCTGTGCTATAGAGGCGATCAATTGATCGCCTCTATAGTTATATCCCGCAAATAGAGCGAGTCCCCATCTTCCGACCCATCGACGCTCACTGGTAAACGCCCGCTCTCATTATAGAGAAGAACATAAAGTTGATACGTTCCCGCTGCAAGTTCACGCGGCAGCGCCACGCCGTGATGGTCGCTGATGGTTTCGTCCGCTGCCCACGTCGAAGTCGGCGCGGTATTACTGCGCGGCGGGCCATCGTGCTGCGCCACTAACGCGCCATCACCATTCAGCAGATGAACACTCACCGTATAATCCGCATCGGGAACTTCCAGCGCTTCCCACTCCAACGCCACATCCAGCACATCGCCAGCAGAAAGCGCTGCCTCATCCACCGCATAAGCGTTCAGCCGGATCGCATCGCCAAACAGCGCATTATCCAGCGTGACAGGTTCGCCCATAACCTGAGCAATGCCGTAGCGCACCACGCGCACAAAGTCATAGTAATCGGTGGACACCTCGAACGCTTCGTCGCGCAGGCGGCCTTCGACTAGCCCCGCCGTATCGTAGCGCTCCGCCCCGACGTATACGCCAAGCGCCTCGTCGTAGTTTGCCAGCGCGTTATCCAACGTCGCGTTCACAGGCGCGGGATCATCGTCTAAATAGAAAGCGCGAAACACGGTTGGCGCTTGCATGTTACAGTCCAGAAAAATCGTCGTGTAGCTTTCGACATCTTGCACCGAGATTGCCGCCACATCCGGCGCGATATCGGCCCGCAGCCGATCAATCACCGGACGCCCCGCGCAAAAGCGCGCTTCACAGCCCTGCTCCGCCGCGAACACAATCACAGGTACAGCCAACACCAGCGCCACGCCGGACAGCGCCAATCCTCGCGGCCTTAAACGAAATATACGCCCGCTGCGCTTCTGCCACTCCATCAGCAGAAACAGCGCCAGCCCGATGCTCACCGCCCATTCACCAAACTCGCGCTCTTGACCATGTACGCGGCTTTGCATCAATTCTGTCGCCAAGAAGAATCCCGGCACAAGGAACAAAGAGGGTATCGGTAAGCGGCTCTTGACGGCGAACAGGGGCAGCACGATACCAAAGGCCCACGTCAGCCGTTCCAATACCTTGAGCGTATCGAAGCCGTCGTCAAAGCCTTCAATCAGGTTATGCAGATTGATCTCGTCTTGGCCGCTGTTTTCCTCGAAGAACTCCGGCGTCTCGATGCCGAAGATACGCTGGCCGTAGCTCAGTTCTTCCGCCGCGCCGAACAAGAGCGCCAGTGTCAACGTGCCAAAAAACAGCATATGCAGTCGGACGTATTTCGGTTCGTACCACGCCTGCCGCGTATTCAGCGCCGCCAGCGCCGAGCCGATGAGTAGGAATGTCACCGTTCCCACTTCAGCGATGCCGCCCTCTTTGGATGCGAGGATGAAGCACGTCAAATAGCCGCGCACCATCAACGCCACCACCGCGAACAATCCCGGCACAATCACCAGCGCCAGATAGTGCGCTGGCAAAGCGAGTAAAAATCGCCGCATTAAATTTCCGCTCTATTTGCTTAACACGAGGTTAAACATTATAGAGACGGAGTGCCTTTTGCGTAAGCCTATCTAACCGTTCGCGGCATGTAATGTTACCTTGAGACCCACCGCGCCGATGCCCGGCCCGAAGTCACGGCGCGGGTCGAAGTGCCAGCGACCTGTCGCCATATTGGTGATGATGCACAGCGACGCATATGGGATGCCCAACTCAGCCGCCAGCCACACTTCCGGCGCAAGCGTCATGCCGACGACATGCGCCCCGCCCCAACCGAACGCGGCAATCTCCGCCGCCGTTTCGAGGCGCGGCCCT
>JACMMD010000479.1 GCA_014379235.1 Anaerolineae bacterium | reverse complement strand
TGGCGCAAATGGCTGTTCCATTGCAGCTTGTTGAACAGCCGCATCAGATGTTCACACAGTTCGGCTTCGTCCTCAACCGCGTCGAGTTCGGCTAGCAGTCGCTTTGAAGCGACCTTCGCCAACAGTTCGACTTTAAGTTCGGACGCAGCCCGCAGCAATCGCCACTGGACATCACGGGAGATTTCCACATCCGGCTCTTGCAGCACGGTACGCGCAAGCTGTTCCATCAGCGGCAGCGACTCGGCATCCCAATCGAGCGCCGCTAACAGCCCCACATACACATCCACCGCTTGATGCTCGGTAATATTACCCGCCGCCAGCAAGCCGCCGACCAGATCCAGCGCGTCGTTAGGTGTGCGTTCGCCGGATTCCAGAGCAGATTGCAGCGCCGACTCTAGCAAATCGGTCACTTCCGCATAATCACGCAGGTTATGAATCAACTCGCGCAACAGTTCGTTGGACTTTTCGGTAACTTCGCCGCTGGTGAGCATCAACGTCAGCAGAGCACGCAGAGTCTCAGTAGGCAACCAGTCCGCGCCGTCCTCGATGCAGTCGTTGATGATCGCAATCGGGCGATACGCTTCGTTGAGGTGGACACAGCTTCCACTGCTGTACAGCGACCACAACTGATCGACGGCTTCCGGCGTGAACAGGGTGCCTTTGCCATGCTTGGCGGCCTGTGCCAGCGCCAATAAAAACAACTCTGGCCCGGATGTTTCCAGCAGAGTAAGTGCCGCATCGTCACTCTTGCTGCCGTCGGCGTCGGTGAGGGCATAGCGCAGAGGGTCGGGCAGCGCGGTTAACAGCGCCGTGTCATTCAGCAGTATTTCCAACGCCGCAGGGTCACGCTTGACCGACAGCGCCAGCAGCGCTTGACCGAGTACGCCGCTGCGTTGGGCGCGGGGCTGTGCCGCCAGAATGCCCTGATGCAAAATATCGGTCATGCCGTAATTGGCTGGCTCACGGGCGATCAGCTTCAGCCAGTTGAGGATGGTTTCAGGGTCGCCGTCGTTGATGGCCACCCGCAGCGAGAACAGCGCAGCGGCGCGCAAACGGTTCAGCCAGCGCGCATCGAGGCCGCTGCTCAACCGGGCGCGCACGAACAGGTAAACCGTGTCCGGCTGAACTTGAAGCTGCGTATTGAGAATGTCAGCGATGGCCGCATCGAGTTCGGGGTCAGCGTCCATGCGCTGCGCGATGATCTTGGCCGCGTCTGTGTCGCGCTGGTCGAAAGCATGGTACAGCAAGCGCTCGGCATAACGCCGCAGACGTTCAGGGTCGTTTAGGCCACCGCTCAACGCCGATTTCAACGCTTCGGGCAGCAGATCGCCCTGCGAAAGCGGTGTATCAAGCGCTGCGCCGTTGGCATTCGAGGTTTGTGAAGCGGCAGTTTCGGTCTGCTCTGTACCGTTGTTGTTCTTGGGCGTCGTCGGCATCGTAGACATGATGACCAATCAGAATCCTCTATCGAATCAACCGGGTTAGTTTACCAGATTTGGCGGAAATTAGATGAGAAAATGTGTGGGCGTAGGGGCACGACATGCCGTGCCCTACAATAGTTCATTTCAGGGTGTAGGCTTCTCGCCCAGTTTGACGCTCTGACGGCGCAAGCGCTGAATGAAATCGACGCTTTGCAGCCTGCGCTCTAAGAGATAGGTGATGTAGCCGAGCAAAACGCGCTCGGTGTTGTCATGAACGCGGATGTCGATGTTCTTGAGCGTTTTCACGTTTTTGTAGGGGCTGCGCTGCATATGGCGCAGCAGCTTAAGCGTCATCGTACTGAGCGGGACAATCGCGTGGCCCTCTTTGACGCGGCCCGCGTCGGCAGGGCAAATCACGCCGCCATCGGCAAAGCTGAAATATTGGTCAACGGGCAGCAAAGGTTCACGCCCGATGACGCATTCCAGCACTTCGGGACGATAGCCAACCTGATCGAGCAGGCGCATCTCGAAATAACGCACCGCGAGGCGCGGATCGTCGTCATTGCACAGCCGCGCTAAGGTCTCATCCAAAAGCGTATACAAGCCTGCGAGTTCAAGTTCTTCGCCGCCCAAACCCATATCGCTGTCAAGGCTGCTGGCACTCGCGCCGACAGTGAAGCGGTCTAACAGTTCCGCGACGTAATTGGCATACGCCCCGCGCTGCAAATCTTCGCGGATCACTAGAAACGGTTCTTCCATCTCTGCCTGAACCACGATGCCGAACGTGCGCCCCGTATGAATCAGCATATCAGCCCGCGTGAACAGTTCGACGTGGCCGGTTTTGCTGCTGGTGGGCTTGCGCGCACCTTTGGCGATCACGTCCAGCTTGCCATGATGCGGCGTGACCACCGTCAGCAGGCGGTCAGCCTCGCCAAAATCGCGGCGTTTGAGGATGATGGCCGGTGTACGGAAGGAGCGATCAGGGCGTGGCATGGGTTGTTACGCTTTCAATGAACTGGGGCCGAAGCCATGCG
>JACMMD010000045.1 GCA_014379235.1 Anaerolineae bacterium | reverse complement strand
CCTTCCGACTCGGCACAATGGCCTATTTAACGATGGGCCCTTACGTCACCGATGACAGCCAATGGCCTGCCCTATGGGAAGCCGTTCACAAAACGGCGCGTAAACACGGTGCGGCCTTCCTCAAGTGGGAACTGGGCCTATGCCTGAGCGTTGACCCTGCGCGCTGGAACTTTCAGACCAGTCCGCAGACGGTTCAGCCGCCGAACACCATCGTCATCGACATTACGGGCAGCGACGACGCAATCATGGCGCGCATGAATCAAGGCACGCGCCGCAAAATCCGCCAGAGTTTGAAAAACGACGTTCGCTATTATGAAGGCTCACGCGCCGACGTGAATACCTTCACGCGCATGATGCAAACCACAGGCAGCCGCAATGAGTTCGGCGTCCACGAACCCGCGTACTATCAACTCGCCTATGATTTGTTCGTGCCGCAGCAGGCCGCGCTCATTCTCGCGGAACACGAAACCGACCCACTCGCGGGAATCATGGTATTCGCGGCAGGCAAAACGGCATGGTATCTCTATGGCGCATCGTCCGATGTCAAGCGCAATCTGATGGCGACTTACGGCGTTCAGTGGCAGGCGATCCAGTGGGCGAAAGCTCATGGCTGCACCGGGTACGATCTATGGGGCATCCCCGACGCCAAACCCGACGAACTCGAAGCGCAGTTCGAGACGCGCTCGGATGGGCTGTGGGGCGTGTACGGTTTCAAGCGCGGTTGGGGTGGCGACGTTGTGCGCTCATCCGGCGCGTGGGATCATGTCTATAACCCGCTCATTTATGCGGCATACAAACTGGCGCTGAGAGTGAGGAGTGTCGAATGAAATTAATATTGGTTGACCTCAACGATGGTGTATGTGATGCTTGGCGAGAGTATTTCAAGAACCTGCCCGACGTTGAAATCGTCAACAATTACTTCGAGTCCTTACCCGAATTTGATTGCATGGTCAGCGCCGCAAATTCCTTTGGCTTGATGGATGGTGGCGTTGATGCAGCTATTATTCGCTTCTTCGGCAACGAGTTGATGTTCAAGATACAACGGCGCATTATCGACGAATACTTCGGTGAACAGCCAGTCGGCACATCGATGATTGTTGAAACCGACGCGAAAAAGCATCCTTTTGTCGCACATACGCCAACCATGCGTGTCCCGATGGCCATTGCTCACACCGATAATGTTTACTTAGCGATGTGGGCAATGCTGCTCGAAGTTCATCGTCATAATCAGATCAATGAACGCAAGATCAATATCATCGCTTGTCCCGGCCTCGGCACGTTGACAGGACATGTTCCTTATCAGGAAGCAGCACGTCAGATGGCTCTGGCCTACGAAAACTATCTAAACCCGCCGCGTCGAATCAATTGGGGGTTCGCGGCTGAAAGACAATCCCGCGTCCGCTTTGGCGGTGATGATGGCTTCGATTTTCCATCTACCTAGAGAATAGGCGACTTCGTGCTCACCGTCGAAACCATCACCAACCGCGACCAGTGGAATGACGCTCTGCGCGCTCTGCCCTATGCTCATGTGCTGCAAACATGGGAATGGGGCGAGTTCAAGCGCGTGACGACAGGCTGGCAGCCGCTCCGGTTAGCCTTCAAGCGCGGTGGCGACATTGTGGCGATGGCGTCCGTTGGCGTTCGTAGCGTCGGCCCGCTCAAGGTGATGTACGCACCCAAAGGCCCCGCTCTCGCCTATGAAGACTCCGCGCTGCTGGCCGACGTGCTGGATCATCTGCAAAACCTCGCCCACCGCGAACGCGCCATCTGGCTCAAGATCGACCCTGATGTGATCGCGGCTACAGGTGTCCCCAATGAACCCGACGACATGCCGAACCCGCCCGGTCAGCAGGTGATCGCTGTACTTAAAGGGCGCGGCTGGCGCTTCTCCAACGATCAAGTGCAGTTCCGCAACAGCGTCATCATCGACATCACGCAGAGCGAAGGTGAGCTTCTCGCGCAGATGAGCCAGAACACACGCCGCAAAGTTCGCCTTGCCGAACGCAAAGAAGTCACCGTGCGCGAGGGAACGCTGGACGACCTCAATACGCTGTACGCGCTGTATCGCGTTACTGGCGAACGCGACGACTTTCTGATTCGCCCGCCGGAATACTACGAACAGGCGTGGCGCAAGTTCATGGAAGCCGGACTCGCTCACGCGCTGATTGCTGAGGTAGACGGCAAAGCCATCGCCCATGTGATTCTGCTGCACTTCGGGCGCAAGTGCTGGTACTTCTACGGCGCATCATCAAACGACGAGCGCGAACGGATGCCGAATTATCTGCTGCAATGGGAAGCGATGCGCTGGGCAAAGGCTCACGGTTACACTCTCTACGATATGTGGGGCGCGCCGGACGAGTTCATCGAAATAGACAGCATGTGGGGCGTGTACCAGTTCAAGCGAGGATTTCGCGGTTTGGTGACACGACACATCGGCGCATGGGATTACGCGCCGTTCCCGCCGCTGTATCAAGCCTATGTCGGGCTGTGGCCGCGAGTGCTGGCGATGCTGCGGGGTCGCCGTCAAGCGTAGTACAATACGTATAGGAGAGGAGTAGAACTATGTCTGAAAATCCTCAGCAGAAACCAAGCGCGGACGAACAAGACTACGATGCAGAACTCGAAGAATTGTTGAGCGACAAAAATTTGAATGGATTAGGGCTTACTGCGGAAGAAATCGTCAAATCACCTGCGATAGGTATATGGGCGCATCGAACAGACATGGCCGATAGTGTCGAGTATGTCGCAGAAATGCGCCGCAAAAAACGCGAACGAAGAATGAGCCGTGAGTGAGATATAGTTATGACCGCCAATTACGAACACCACACCATCAAAACCAACGGCATTAATCTCCACATCGTGCAGGCAGGCCCGCAAGATGGGCCGCTGGTGATTTTGCTGCATGGCTTCCCGGAGTTCTGGTACGGCTGGCGGCATCAAAT
>JACMMD010000478.1 GCA_014379235.1 Anaerolineae bacterium | reverse complement strand
TGCCGCCCGCGCCTTCCTGATTGAAGCTCAACGTCACCGTTGTGCCTTCAATAACAGGCTGTGTGGCATCGGGCAGCGTGAAGGAAACCAGTGTCCATGTCGGGCAAGCGAGTCCGCCGAAGGTTGCGTCCGCGATTTCCGTCGGCTCAACGTCCGGTGTCGGCTGATCGGGGCTTGGAAGCGGCTCTGGCAGCGGAACAGGGACGCCCGCCAGCGACTCGAACGTGAACGACTGTACCAGCGTGTCCAACATCGACAGGTTCGGCGTGAATTCTTCCTGCGCGGCATTGTTCAGCGTTACCACACTCTGCGTGAGATACTCCACAAACTGCGATTCAAATGTCGCCATATCGAACTCCGCCGGAAACTCAGCGGGGAACAGCGGTGTGTTCAGTCGAACCAGCGCCGAGATGTAGTACACCCCGTCCACGCTCACACCCTGAAATGTCCACCAGAATTCATTCGCCAGAAACGGTGAAACGTCCTGACGATACACGGTCACATAGCTGATGCCGCGCACGAACGGCGTTTCGGCGTATTGAGCGCGGGCGCGGATGATCTGTCCGGCGGGCATTTCTGGCATAAACGGCAGTTGGTTAGAGCTGGTGTTTTCAGCATCAACGGTGGTGAACTGCGCGAGATCGGCGCTGGCAGCCAGCAGTGTGGTCAACTGCTGAACGTTGTTCGCGGCACTATCGTAACCCGCGAAATCCGCCGTGCGATACACACGGATGAACGCCGGCGCTTCAAACGAGGATGGAACATCATTAGTGAGTGCGTTATGCAGGCGAAATTCAGTGTGCTTGACTTCCGGGCCGCCGGGCTGTTCGAGTTCGGGCGGGTCGCCAGCGAACTGCACGATATTGACGTTGGTGGCTAACGACGAGTCGTAGCTGAAGCTGAAGTCGTTGAAAATGACGCGGTTGGTGTCTTGAGCCAGCGCGGGAACTGCGAACGCACACAGCGCCAGCACGATAAGTATCAGAGATTTGAGTTTCATCATGTACCTTTCTTTGCCTTGAGAACCATTTTCAGGCTGTGCAAGGATACGGGAAAGGTGCGCGTGTTTCAACCCGCGTTAAGCCTATGCTCACCCGGCGATTGAGCTGCGAAGCGATATATTTCTCTCTACAGACGTGAAATAAAATAGCCATAAGCGATTAGAGTTCCACCGTGTCGACTTGTTGGTTGTGGGTCTGGTAATCGTCCGTCGTACCATTCACCTCTAATTGCAAAAATTGAAGGTAAGAGAACTGGCTCGGATTCACCAAACTCGAATAGATGGATTTCAACACAGCTATCTCGCAGTTCCTCATACCAACAGGTCTGCTGCTCAATTGCATCTTGCGGGAGTTTGCCCCATAGTGCATCGTACACCATCACATCAGACTCAAATGCAAATGGGTAAGCGAATGCTCGATAGTAATTACGCACATCGCGTATGAGAGCGTCAACCCAATAATAGTGTACTATATACTCCATCTCGGTATGGATTGCTGCACTATCGCTTGTAATGAATTCTGCGTTTGGGTACTGAGGGGCTGTTGTTAATATCCCTGCGTTCTGCCACCATTGCCACGAACTACAGACCAATAACGGACTCGCCACAATAGCGATGATAATCCATATCACATGGGTATCTTTAGCGTCGTGCTTGGCTGGTGAATCGGATGCAGTCATACTTTGAACTTGGTACTCGCTACTCGAACTTGACTTCCTCGTAATGCTCGACTGTCGCGGGCGGGTCGTAGAAGTGATGCAGCATTCGCTTCCACTCCTGATACGGCGGCGACCCACGAAAGCCGACGGTGTGCGCTTCCAGCGTTTCCCACTCGACCAGAAACACATAGCGCGCTGGATTTTCCAGACAGTGATTGAGTGTGTGCCGGATGTATCCCGGCGATGCCATGATGAGCGGCAGCGCTTGACGCATGGCGGCCTCGAACTCGGCGTTTTGGCCCTCGCGCACGTTGAGCGTAGCGACTTCGAGAATCATAGGAGATCACTCCTTTGGTGATTGCCACAAATGCGGGCGTAATGTATTACGCCCCTACAATAACATTTAACGCGGATACACTGCCAGCACCGCCGGAACCGGATCGAACGAGCCGAGCGACATTTGTCCTGCGATATTGTTTATGGGCGCGAGTGACATCATGGTCGAGCCGCCGCCATCAAGGTTGAAAGCGGTCACGATGTCCATGTCTGTAGTTGGTAGATAGGCGCTGATGTCCACGAGATTGAGGCCGCCAAGCGGCGTAACCATCAGCAGGATGCGGCCTGAGCCATCCTGCGCGACGATGGTGCGGCGTGAGATGTCTCGATCACGGCTGTTGGCGTAGGCTTGCTGGCGATCTTGCACCAGCATCGGGAAGGCTTGCACCGCCTGTTCAATCGGTTCGCCGGAGTAGTACGGTTCGACAAGGTTCGAGCGCAAACGCGGCGCGCCATTTTGCACGAGGAACGTGCCGCCGCGATCCGTGTATGACAGTCCGTAGGCAAGACCATCCGCTACCAAGAGTCCCAGAATTTGCCCCTGCGTGTCGAAAAAGTTGGCGTTGACGAAAGCGACTGAGCCGGGAAGGGCATCGCGCCAACCGCGTATGCCAAGCGGCGAACCGGGTTGATAGTGCGCCCGGAAGGTGAACAACGTCGGGTCGATTCGCAGCACCAATAACTGCGAGAGCGCATTTGCTGGCTGATAACTGCGGCGTTCGAGTCCCGGCATGAGCGTTTCCCAGCCATCGCTGACGGGTGGCGCGGATGGGGCAGAAGTAGCGCCACTCGGAGCGCTGATGATTGGCGTCACACAGGCCAGCGCCATCAAGGCCAGCAAGAGTGCTGGGCTGGCTAAGGTCAAAATTCGAAGCATACGCAGGTTCCAATAAGCCTTGAATCGACAGATGTGCCATGCTATACTTTTATTGTCGCACTGCACAAGAGCGAAATGGGCGCGTAGCTCAGTTGGTTAGAGCGCACGGTTCACATCCGTGAGGTCGCAGGTTCGAGTCCTACCGCGCCCAATTTATTACAACCTGACCCCGTTCTTTTGAACGGGGTTTTGTTTTTAGGGTAGTTTTCAGTTGTCAGTTTTAAGTTATCAGTAAAAAACCAAATCATGGTTTGAGTGACGACTGATTACTATGAGCTTTCTGCCAGAAATTTATCGCGGTTTGCGCCGCGCGCCAGCTTGCCGCT
>JACMMD010000044.1 GCA_014379235.1 Anaerolineae bacterium | reverse complement strand
CCGCCGCAGCAGCCGCGACTGCCTAATCGGCTCCGGCGCAGCGATTTATCAATTGGAAGGGGCATCGCCACTATGCCCCTTCCAACCATATAGGACGACATAACGGGTACAAGTGTAATGGCGACAAGTCCTAAGCTCGATCATCTCGCCCCAACCGTGTCCACAGCGCCAGCCACAGGCACCACGCGAACACTGGCGTTTCGCCGCAATGTTACTGGTTGGTTGTTTATCTCGCCGTTTATACTCGGCTTCATCATCTGGTTTCTGATTCCGGCGGGCATCGCTCTGTATCTGGCTTTACATCGCTGGAATATGATGAGCGCGCCTGTATTCGTCGGGTTGGCTAACGTCGAGCAGTTGTTTAGAGACCCGCTGCTGCCGCAGGCGTTGAAGGCCACGTTCATCTACACCATCGTTTCGGTTCCGCTGGGGTTGACGCTGGCTTTCGGGCTGGCGATGCTGCTCAACAATCAGCTTCCCGGTATCGGCATTTTCCGCACGATTTTCTATCTGCCAACGATCATCCCGGCGGTGGCCAGCGCGGCGCTGTGGGCATGGATGTTCAACACCGAGTTCGGCCTCATCAATGTCATCATCCGCTCGTTTGGCGGCCCGAAAATCCCGTGGCTGCAAAATCCCGGCTGGGCGCTGCCCGCGCTCATCATCATCAGCCTGTGGGGTATCGGCGGCGCGATGATTATTTTTCTGGCAGGGCTGCAAGGCATTCCCGACATTTACTATGAAGCCGCCGAGATCGACGGCGCGGGACGCTGGCAGAAGCACAGGTATATTACGCTGCCGATGATGTCGCCCGTGATCTTCTTCAATCTGATTATCGGCTTCATCAACTCGTTTCAAGTTTTTATCGTCGGCTACCTTGTCACCGATGGCGGCCCGGTGAACGCTACGCTCTTTCTGGTGCTGTATATTTACCGGACGGCATTCCGCAGCATTAACATGGGCTATGCCGCGACCCTGTCATGGGTGCTGTTTTTCATCCTGATGGGGCTGTCGTTTCTGGTGTTTCGCTATATCGGCACCCGTGTCTACTACGAAAATCCGGGCGACTAACGAGGTGATCCTATGGCTGCAATCAACATAAGTCGATCTGATGCGTCGGCTGTGCCGTTCGACGGGCGTAACACGAGGCGCGGGAGTCCCGGCGGGCGCGTACTCGCCTATGCCATTCTGATCGTGGTCGCGCTGCTGATGCTTTTCCCGTTTTTGTGGCTCATCAGCAGTTCGTTGAAATCGCAGCTAGAGATTTTTAACTACCCACCAACGTGGATACCAAACCCGCCCGTTTTCCAGAATTACATCGATGCGATGACTTTCCGCCCGTTCCCGCTCTACCTGCGGAACAGCCTCGCAGTCGCCAGCTTGAACGTGATTGCGGTGGTTACATCGTCGTCGTTGTGCGCCTATGGCTTTGCGCGGCTGCGCTTCTGGGGGCGTGACTTCTGGTTCGGCATTGTGATTGCCACGCTGCTGCTGCCCAACATCGTGACACTTGTGCCGCAGTTTATCATCTTCACGCGGCTGGGTTGGGTGGATAGCCTTCTGCCGCTCACCGTGCCCCTATTCTTTGGCGGCGGCGCGTTCAATATCTTCTTGCTCAGGCAGTTCTTCCGCACCATCCCCGAAGAACTGGCCGACGCGGCACGTATGGACGGTTGCAGCGAGTTCGGTATTTACTGGCGAATCATGCTGCCGCTGTCAAAGCCCGCGCTGATTACCGTTTCGATCTTCACGTTTCTCGCTGCTTGGAATGACCTGATCGGCCCGCTCGTTTATCTGCGAACGCCCGACACATACACCGTTGCGATTGGTCTCGCGCAGTTTCGCGGCGCGATGACCACTCGTTGGGATTTGCAAATGGCAGCCGCTACAATAATGGTACTCCCGGTGGTGGCGCTGTTCTTTATCGCGCAGCGCTATTTCATCAAGGGTATCGTGATGACCGGATTGAAAGGTTAGCGAAACTGGCCGCTGCTGACATTATTCAGGCGATGTTTGACGGGCAAACGTTAGTCTTTGGACATCGCGGCGCGAAAGCCTACGCGCCGATGAACACGCTGCCCGCGTATGAACTGGCCGCCGAACAAGGCGCGCACGGTATCGAACTCGACGTTCACCGTTCCAAAGATGGTTATGCGGTTATCGTCCATGATTTCAAGGTCGATGCCACCAGCGATGGTAAGGGACTCGTCACTGAGATGACGCTGGCGCAGTTGAAAAGGCTGGACGCTGGCGCGTGGTTCGACCCGAAGTTTGCCGGAACACGCATCCCGACGCTCGATGAAGTCTTTGAATCCGTCGGTCAGCGCTTGTTCGTCAACGTCGAGATCAAGTCCGATTCTCTGGAAACTGACGGCGTAGAGCAGGTGGTCGCGGACTGTATCACGCGCCACAACATGCAGTCCCGCGTGATCGTGTCGTCGTTCAATCCCTACACACTGCATCGG
>JACMMD010000477.1 GCA_014379235.1 Anaerolineae bacterium | reverse complement strand
TAATCGTACACAGCAGCAACCTACCGGGGGGAAGGTCATTTTATGGCGACAGCAACCGCAACCACGACTGAGTCAGTGCTGGGGCAGCATGTACAGGCGCTCGTTTCACGTAATCTTGACAGCATTATGGCGGACTTTTCGGACGATGCCGTACTGTTTTCACCCAATGGGGCATTCAAAGGGACGGAGAATATACGTGCATTCTTCACGGCGGCTCTCGAAATGTTGGCACCGGAATCGATGGCTAACCTGACGGTCATCAAGCAAGACATCGACGGTGAATACGCCTATGTCCTGTGGTCGGCGTCTCCAGCAGTTTCGTTTGCCGGAGATACATTTTGTGTCCATGATGGAAAAATAGTATTGCAGTCTTTTGTCACCCAGATGGGTTCTTAAGGCGCTGCTTTACGAGAGCAAGATTTCCTTGATCAGTTGATACACGCAAAGCCCTGACGCTGCGTCGGGGCTTTGCGTTTGGAATCTCACGATACCGAGTAATTGCCTCGCCTGCGGTGCAATAGTTACTTGGTTTCTTCAGGAGTAGGATCAGGGGTCTTTTCAGCTTCCTCTTCCTCGTGAATCTTGGTCTTCTCAGCAGGCGTTTCGTGTTTCCATTCTTCAACTTCTTCGTGCTTCTCTTCTGCCTGCTCTTTGAGTTTTTCGATGTTCTTCGGGTCTTTATCTGGCATGTTGAACATTCCTTTATTTATCGGTACGTTCGGGCCCATAACGCTGCGGGTTAGAAAACCTGCCCGGTGTTCTGTGCTAACGAGAAATAGGCAAGATTATCTTACATCATACTTTATAATCCAGTAGTATCATAATTTGTTGTCATTCGGATATTCCTTAAAACAAGAAGTCCCTAGCAGCTAGGCGCTAGAGATTTCTTGCTGACAAGCTCATCGTGAGCAGCAGCCCGCCTCATCAAGAACAGGCGAATACATGGCGTAGATTTGGCTAGTCATATCTCGATTGAGACCATATGAGACCGATAAACACGTCATCCAGAAATATCACACAATATTCTTGGTAGGTTACGGCCTTTCCATTTTCGAACTCCAAATACCCTTTGTCTGTAAGGAGTATCCAATTGTAGCAGAAGTATTTCCAATCGGCGTTGGTATAGCATCTGGCGTTTGCCGAAAAGATTTTCGCAAACGCGGTTGAAAATTCCTCTGCTTCTTTAAGCGGCATTAAGCCTCTGTTACTTACAATGTCGTTGTGCATGAACCACGACAAAATTTCATGGGCGCGTTGATAATCGACTTTTCGCCATTTCTTTCCAAGTGCGTACAAGTCTAACGATTCAACGTAAGCATCAACGATTTCAAGTTCCTTTGTACCCTCGAATACGTCTCGGAACTGTACATCGAGCTGCGTTACTCTAAAGTATCGGCTCCATTTTTGGATTTGCTCGCGCAGGGTTTCGATATAATCCATGAATCACACTCCCGTTAATTCTTTCGGGGCGAAAACATAGGGCGACTCATGATTATCCTCAGCACACATTTTGAGAATTCATCGGGTCGCCCCTACCGATTTGCAGCTAACCGCTATTCGTACCTTAGTACGTTCAGCACACGTTCGCTGATGGCTACTCTCGCGCTAAGGAAGGTCGCTACCCATGCGATCAACAGAGCGGCGACAATCAGCCCGATGGCAATCGGTGTCGCGTCCGTCGGGATGGGGATGGCCTCACCGATTCCGGTTGAAGTCAGCAGCGACACGCCAATCGAGCTGACACCGATTCCCAACAGCCCGCCGAGCAAGCCAATCACCGTGTTTTCGAGCAGCATCACCAGCAGTACGCGCCGCCCCTTGAGGCCAATAGCCTTCAGAATGCCGATCTGCCGCCGCCGTTCCAATGTCGCCAGCGAAACCGTGTTGGCCATGATGACCGCCGCCGCTAACAGCGATAGCAAGCCCACCAGCGTCGGGATGGCGCTGAACTGGTCGATTAGGCGCTTCATCAGCCCGTCGATGAAGGTGATGTCCAGCGCGAACAACAGCGGCACGGTGGATAGTTCCAGCAGCACTTCGTTCATGTTTTCCGGCGCGACTAGCAGCGTATACAGTTGGAAGTTTGGGCCAGCAGTGATTGACTCCGGAGGGAAGCTGGCCTGCCCCGCGCTGAAATTGAGCGTGGTAAAGTCGCCGCGCAAACCGACGACCTCGAAGTCAGTCGTTGCGTTCCTCGTGCGTAGGGTCAGAATCGAGCCAACCGTGATGCCGAGTCCGTTCGGCCCCGTTAAGAGTTTGTCGTTGGTGAGGACGATCACAGGCTGGCCGATGTCTTCCGGTGTCAGGTCGCGCCCCGCGACGATGGCGGGAGCGTTGGCAGTGCTGTCAAAATCACGCACGGTGGCCGATATGCTGAACGCTCCCCCGCCATCGTCCTCATCCATAAACTCACCGAAGTCCTCTTCGGTCATGCCAAAGGGTAGGTTGAAATGCGGCGCTTCGCCGTTGACGGCTACGATGTCAAGCTCGTAAAACGCCAGCGAGTTCATCGACTCGACACCTTCGATGTCGTCAACGAAACCCTCAACCCGCGCCTGTACCATCGCTTGCGGCAGCAGCACCGATTCCAGCGGCAGCACCAGCACATTGCCGCCCATCGATTCGGTGAGTTGGAAGCGCAAAATCTCGCGTGCGCCCAGACCGAAGAAGGTGATGCTGCTCAGGGCGAACATGCCCGCGCTGAGAGCCAAGAGCGTTGTCGCTGTGCGGAGTCGGTTCGTGGTCAGGTTACGCAGCGCCAAGCGCAAATCGACAATGCCGAACGATGGCAGCTTGCCCACCAGCCACACGATCAGCCACAGGATTCCGGTCAGCACGCCAAGCACGATCAACGTAGCCGCCACGCCGGCGATACCGACCCACACGATGCCGAGAATTTGCCCCGCGATGAAGCCGATCACCAGCACCACCAGCAGCAGAACGCCAATCGTTTGCAGGCAGCCGAGACCCGTCGCCTGTGATTCGTTGGGGCGCAATATCGTAGCCGGGCGCACTTTCACGGCCAGCAGCACCGGAATCACGCCGAACACAACTGACACCACCATGCCCAGTCCAAGTCCGTACCACACGGCCTCAGGGTGGAAGCGCCACGTTAAACGCTGCTGTAAGAAGGCTTCGCCGTAGCTGTTGACCGCGCCGCTTAACAGCAGGCCCGCGCCGATCCCGACGAGGCTGCCGATGAAACCGAGCAGCGCGGCTTCGGCAAAGAACAGCAGCGCCACCTGTCGCCCTTTGACACCGAAGGTTTTCAGCGTGGCGATTTCGGTGGTGCGCCGCCGCATCATCACCAGCATGGTATTGATGATGCCCACGCCGCCGATCAGCAGCGCGCCTAACCCCATCACCAGAATCAAGTCACCGAGAATGTCCGCGATTTCGGCGTTACGCTCTAACAGATAATCGGTGCTGGTGATAAGCCCGCCGCGCACGATCCCGCGCAGACCCAAGGCTTCCGCGCCAATGTCCGATCCTTCCGGCAGCACAATGCTGATACGGTTGGGCTGCGGGTTTTGCTGCAACAACGGCGCACTATCGGCGGGGATATAGGCGAAGCCGAAAAATGCCGCCAGCAGGTCGTTGATGTTAGCTTCGTTCTCGGTGGCGACGATGCCGCGCACGATGAATGGTTCTTCCGTGCCGCTCACGCGCACCGTATCGCCGACGGACAGCGCTTGCAAATCAGCGAGGT
>JACMMD010000043.1 GCA_014379235.1 Anaerolineae bacterium | reverse complement strand
CTCCTCGACTGCCGCTTCTTCGGCATCATTGCGAATGGCGGTTTCTTCAACTTGCGGCGTTTCAGCTTCGACCAACTGCGCCAGCGCCTCGCGCATCAAACCGCGCTGCCGCCGCAGATAGCGACTCGTAATCAGTTCCAGTGCCGGATGATCTTTGAGCCAACCCTCGCCGTGACGCAGCAGTTTCGACACTTCATCGTCCGAAACGAAGTAATGCTTCTTATCGTCCAGTACCGGAATCAGCACGTACAGATGCGACAGCAAATCCTGTAAGCGCGTGGTCACGGTTAGCGTCACCGTGAAATAGGCGCTCTCGCCCCACGCCGGAAACGCCGCATCGAGCGCGTAATGTTCAGCCGTGACCGTATAGCCCAACGGCTCGAACAGTTCGCGCAGCAGCTTTTCGCCACCGCGACATGGCAGCGCGGTAATTTTGGCTTCCAGTGGAATCGGCATCACGGCCAATTCGGGGCGCTCTTTGCAAGTGCCGCTCAAACCGGAGCGATACACCTGCGCGATAGCCACGCTCATAAACGACGACGCGGCATACGGGCGATCATTGACGTACTGCTCTAACGAAACGCCACCGCCTTCACGCCGCACCAGTCCAACCGGGTCAACATCCAGCAGCAGCGCCGCCGTACAGCGCTCGTCCGTCGCTTCGGGGTAAAAAACGTGCGCCTGCCCGAACGCGAGATTGAACGCCTGCACCCGCGCCGGATGCTTGGCCAGCAGATAGCCGAGATCGGTGGCCGGTTGATAAGTGGTGGTGATGGTTAGGAGCAAGCGTTTTACCTCTATATAGCCATGTCGTAGGGGCACGATGCATCATGCCCCTTCATAGCCTCATATCAACTCGGAATGCGGATCGCGCCGAGATACGATGCCCGTGCGATGCGGTCTACACGACCATCGACAAAGTTGATCTTCCACGTACCGTCGCCGCCCGCTTGTGATGCCGACGCCGCGAACACCACAGCGGTATTATCTTCCGTCCACGCGACAGGCTGAACGAAGGTACTCAACGGACGATCTAGCGCGGTCTGTGTCATCGCCAGCAGATCGACCAGCACCACCGCCGAACGGACGGTCTCTTCATCGCCGCCGAAATCTTCGACTTCAGCCAGCGCATACGCGGCGCGTGTCCCATCCGGCGAGATCAAGATTTCACCCGCCTGCGAATAGCCCGCCAGCGACAAAGCGCGTATCGTCGTTTTTGTGTTGTCCGCCAGATTGTACACCTGCAAGTCATAGCCTGTGAGATCGCTCGTCAGAGTCAACCGCAGCAGCCTGCCACCGCCGATGCCCGCGCCGCAGTAACATCCCGGCTCATCGGGCAAATTCGCAGTCGTTCCCGCCGTCAAATCGACAGCGAACAATCCCGCGAACTGTCGCAGCGGCAGCAAATCCGAAATGCTGTCCGGTTGATAGTCCAAATAGAGAGTCGCGCCGTCATCGCTAAATGCCACTGGCAGCGCCCGAATGCCATCGCGCGGGCCGTCGGCCAAAACTGAGCGAAGGTTGGCACCCGTGCCTGTGGATACCCATGTTTCGGTGGTCAACTGCGTCGCGTTCTCGCCAAAGGTCTGCGTCCATGCGACGTGCTGCGCGTTTGGCGAAACCCACCAGTCGATGCGCCGTGAGCCGCTTTGAGGCTGAATGAATGGGTGCTCCTGCACACGGCCATCGGGCGCGGCCAATTTGACACGGTTATCCACCGCATCGAGGAACATCACATAGCGCCCGAACGGGGTATAGCGCGAACCCCGCACCGCCAAACCGACCTCGTTGCCCGTCAGCATGTCGATGAACACCAGCAAATCTGAGCCTTCACCGTCGGTGTTACGCTGCAAAAACACCTGCCACAATCGGGCATCGCTGACACTCTCCTGCGCGGAAGCAAAACCAACGAATAGCAGTAGTAAGCACAGTAGGGGCACGGCATGCCGTGCCCCTACGGAGAAAATCTTAAGCCTCATCAAGCGCCTCCACAATGCGCGGCAAAATCTCGCCGGAAGGGCCGCTCAGTTTTATGTCAGCGATGTCCGAGATTGGCGTGTCGTCGGGGTTGATCTCGATGGCCTTGCCACCGCGCCGCTTAATCACCATCGGCATATCGGCGGCGGGCATCACCAATCCCGAAGTGCCGATCACCAGCATCAATTCGCTAACTTGCAGCGCTTCGGCGGCAGCGTTCAACGCGGCGGGTGGCAGCATCTCGCCAAACCATACCACATCAGGCCGCACCCAACGGCCACAGTGTGGGCAAGCTGGCGGGCCGTTCTCCTTATCCCACGACAGCAGTGAGACATCGACCATCGTCGGGTCGCCCTGACAATTATAGAAGCACTTGTTGCCTGCGATGCGCCCGTGCAGGTGAATCACGCCTGTGCTGCCGCCCTGCTCGTGCAGTTCGTCGATATTCTGTGTGATGACCACCAGCGATGGATAACGCCGCTGCAACTCTGCCAGCGCGAAATGGCCGGCATTGGGAGATTTGTCGCGCATGATGTCGCGGCGGTACTCGTAGAAATCCCAGACCAGCTTGGGGTTAGCCATGAACGCGGATGCCGTGGCCAATTCCTGCGGGTTGAAGCGCGCCCACAATCCGTCGAGCGCATCACGGAACGTCGGAATGCCAGACTCGCGGCTGACACCCGCGCCCGTCAGCACCGTGATATTCTGGCTGTCGCGGATGAGCGCGGCGGCTTTTTGGATGAGGTTTGGAGTCGTCATCAGTTTTATCTTTTGTAGGAGCAGGGCGAAACATAGGGAGTATGCCGCTGCCCCTACAAGTTTAGCTGAAAACTGAAAACTGATGACAGAGAGCTTCTAGACCTTCCGCATCAAAATGATCTGTTCACCCATGAGACGCGGCACAGTGAACGCTATGAGCGCGAACAGCCTCAACGCGGCGGGTGCTTGCCAGAAGCGAACGCGCTGGTAGCCAAAACGAGCATAGTACGTTTCCATGTCGTATTCGCAAAACAGGTGCAAAGGCAGCCCGCTCTTGGCTTCGAGCGCGTTCACCAGCTTCGACGCCACGCCTTGATGG
>JACMMD010000476.1 GCA_014379235.1 Anaerolineae bacterium | reverse complement strand
TTTATCTGATTTCGCCGTTCAACATCGTGCCTGATGCCGGGCCAACGCTGGCGATCTGGATCGACCACGACGAGATTGTGATGGGGCGCTTTGTCGAGAAGAGCAGCGATACGCCCGCGCTGTATTACCACGTCAGCGCCGCCGATTTTCAAGCGCCGAGCGCGGACTACTTCGACATCAGCTCGGTATATTCGCTAGAGCCGCAAGAATTCTATTCCGACCTGCGACTTGAACAGGTCGCTGCGCCGCAAGTCGCTGCTCTCTCGCAAAACGATTATCTACTCGACGCGCCTGTTTCGCACGTCGCCTATGATGGAAGCACGCCTATTTTGCGGACGATGTACCCCATCAGCGTAACACTGCCGCATCCCGAAACGTGGGAAGACACGCTCATTCCAACCGGAATTCTCGTGCTTGAGCAGCGCCTTGATGCGCAGGCGATTGCCAGCTTCCGCAGCCGACTCGGTTTGGATTTGGGGTTCGCGCACGGAGACGACATCCTCATCACCAGCTTGATGGCTGACAGCGACAATGACACGCAGTCGTACCTCAACGCCACCGAACAGACGATTTCGATGGACGATAACGCTTACTATTTCGCGGGGCAGCCTACCGGCCCGGCGATTTACGATTTGCGGGCGCTGGTGTTCAGCCCGCAGTCGGAAGTGCAAGCGCTCATCAACCAGTTACAGAGCCAGATTTTTCTCATCGCGGCGTTGATCGTGCTGATTGGCAGCGTGATTGTCTATCTCAGCATTCAGGTGCTGGTCAGCCGTCCGCTGCAAGTGCTGACAAGCGGCGCGAGAGAGATCGAAAAGGGCGAGTTCGCCAGCCGCGTGACATTGCCGCGCAATGACGAACTCGGTCAGCTTGCCAGCGCGTTCAATACGATGGCGGCGCGGGTTGAAGAATTGATCGGCTCATTGGAAGAACGGGTCAGTGCGCGCACCCGTGACCTGAAAGCGGCGATTGACGTTTCCCGCGAGATCACGACGGTGCTGGAACTCGAAAGCCTGCTGCCGGAAGTCGTCAAGCTGACGGCCAATACCTATCAACTGTACGCCGTGGCCGTGCTGCTGCCCGATGAATCCCGCGAGAACCTTGTGCTTTCGGCCAGCATCGACAGCGCCGGTAAACCGTTCGCGGATACCACCGTGTTTCGTATCCCGATTCGCAGCCATCGCAGCATCATCGCGCAGGCGGCCAGCAGCCACCGTTCGATTGTGGTCAACGATGTCAACAAGTCCGAGCATTATATGTTCGTTGATGAACTGTCTGCGACACGCTCGGAACTGGCGATTCCGATGATGCTTGGCGAACGCTTTCTCGGCGTGTTCGATGTGCAGTCCGCGCAGCCGCACAGCTTCGGTGAGGAAGAAATCGCCGCGCTGGAAATCCTCGCCAAGCAGACCGCTATCGCGGTGCGTAACGCACAGCTATTTGAAGAACTGCGCCTTGCGCGGGAACAGGCGGAGCAGGCCAATCAAGCAAAATCGGCGTTCTTGGCCAGCGTGTCTCACGAACTGCGAACGCCGCTCAACTCGATTATCAACTTCACCGAGTTCGTGCGACACGGCATGATGGGGCCGGTCAACCAGCAGCAGTCCGATACGCTGGAAGAGGTCATCATCGCCAGCCAGCACTTGCTCAACCTCATCAACGACGTGCTGGATATGTCCAAGATCGAATCGGGTTCGCTGGTGCTGTACGTCGAGGACAGCGTAGACCCTCACAGCCTGCTCAACTCGGCCATTTCTACCGCGCACAGCTTGATCGGTGAGAAGCCCGTCAAACTGCTGACCAACATTCAGGACAACCTGCCGACGATACGCGCCGATAGTCAGCGTATCCTGCAAATCCTATTGAACATCACCTCGAACGCCTGCAAGTTCACGCCCGAAGGTCATATCTCGTTCGAGGCCAGTTTGGACAACGATAACCTGCTCATCGCCATCCGCGATACGGGGCCGGGCATTTCGCAAGATGATAAGGAACTGGTTTTCGGCTCGTTCCAGCAAACGGAAACGGGACTGCGAACAGGCGGCGGCACGGGCTTGGGGATGCCCATCTCGAAAGTGCTGGCGGAAGCGCATGGGGGGCGCTTGTGGTACGAAAGTGAGGTCGGCTGTGGCACGACGTTCTTCGTCTCGCTGCCGATTTGTCCCCCCAACCTCGACCTGTCGAACTGACGGAGCGTGATTGGACATTCGGTAGGGCGACCCACGATTGTCCGTAAACATCGTTTTCGGTTCAAGCGGGTCGCCCCTACAAATAAACTTACATAAATTTGGGGGCGAAGTTCATCATGCGAAAAAGAAACTTGATCTACGTCGAAGATGACCCCGGCAGTCGCAAAGTCATGAGTTTATTGGTCAGTCGCTTGGATGAAGCCGTTCAGCTCACCATCTTCGAGAACAGCACTGACTTCTTGGAACGGGTCGAAGCGCTCGACAGTGAACCCGATATTTTTCTGCTGGATATTCACGTCATGCCGCACGACGGTTTCCGCATGTTGGAAATGCTGCGCGGACATGCGCGTTTCGCTGACGTGATGGTGATCGCGCTGACGGCCAGCGTCATGAACGAGGAAATCAACCGCCTGAAAGAAGCGGGCTTCGATGGCGTGCTGGCCAAGCCGCTCAACTTCCACACGTTCCCCGATACGTTCGAGCGCATCCTGTCGAGTGAGCGCGTGTGGACGGTGCATCGGTAAAGAATCAACCCCTTCCCCCTGCCCCTTCCCCGCAAGCAGGGAAGGGGAGCAAAGTCCCTCTCCGCTCGCGGGGAGGGATTTAGGGAGGGGTTAATTTGTGCAGCGAATCATTACCGATGCACCGTCCACACGCGCTCACTGGAGAGAATGCGCTCGAACGTATCGGGGAACGTGTGAAAATTGAGCGGC
>JACMMD010000042.1 GCA_014379235.1 Anaerolineae bacterium | reverse complement strand
TCATCGTTGTCGTGGATGGCGTGGCTTACGAGGTCACACCGGAGTAACTAAATGTAGGGGCGACGCATGCGTCGCCCTTACCCAATACATAACGGGGCGGGTCGAAAGACTCGCCCCGTTTTTGTATTTCGGTTCAATTTTTTCTAGAATTCGCGCCTTATCTCAAACCTTTAGATGCTGAGGTCAGACTGATGCACGAAACCGAGACACGCCCGCGCTGGATTGCCCCCATGAAGCCACGTTCGCCAGACGAAACGCATCGCGTGTCGACCCCGTTAGAACTGTTCTTCGATCTGGTGTTCGTGGTTGCCGTTGCCCAAGCTGCTGCTGGTCTGCATCACGGCATCGCTGAAGGTCATACGGCTGAGGTGCTGCCCACCTATTTGATGATGTTTTTCGGTATCTGGTGGGCGTGGATGAATTTTACATGGTTCGCTTCGTCCTACGATAACGACGACATCCCTTACCGTCTGCTGGTATTCGTGCAGATGACGGGCGCGTTGATCCTTGCGGCGGGTGTAGAGCCGGTTTTCGCCACTGGTGATTTGACCATTACCGTGATCGGCTATGTAGTGATGCGTGTGGCGGGGGTGGCACAGTGGTTCAGGGCTTCGCGTTCTGACCCGGAACATCGCCCCGCAGCCGTGCGCTACGCTGTAGGCATTACGTTAGCTCAATTCGCGTGGATCGGGCTGCTGTTCATCCCCGAAAATTTGCGCGTGCCGGGATTCATTGTGCTGGCGTTGGTGGAGCTTATCATCCCGATATGGGCCGAAGCGGCTTCACCGACTCCGTGGCACGCCCCCCACATTAAAGAGCGCTACAGCCTCTTTACCATTCTGGTATTGGGTGAGGCAATTCTGTCGACCAGTCTCGCTATTCAATCTGCCGTTGACGAAGGCGGAATGAACGCCGAGATCACAACCATCATTATTGGTGCGCTGCTGATTGTGTATGCGATGTGGTGGCTGTACTTCTATCAGCCAACCTATCACCTCATCATGGATTTAAAGGTTGCTTTCTATTGGGCCTACGGTCATCTGATCGTTTTTGCAGTCACGGCGGCAGTTGGTGCAGGGCTGGCTGTGATGGTCGATTATGTGACACATCATGCCGAGATCAGCGCGGAAGCGGCGGGCATGGCGGTAGCGCTGCCCTGCGCGATTTTCGTGTTCAGCCTGTGGATACTGCAAGAACATCCCCGCGCAAATAACGCGATTGATACGCTGCTGAATCCCGTGACAGCGTTTTTGATTTTGCTGACACCGTTTACAGGTCAGCCGGTGCTTTTGACCGGAATCTTGTTGGCTGCGCTAGTGATTATCCGGCTGGTGCGGCATTTAGATTAAGCATGGTTTGTAGGGGCAAGGCGCGCCTTGCCCCTAGCCCTATGGCGGTTTATACGGTACGGGCGTGTTGCCCCTACACTCTCTTTGTACTTTGTACCTCCCGATCATCCCGGCTCGACCCAATATTCGTTACCGCCGCCTTCCGCTGTCCAGCCCACCGTGTTGTTATAGCTCACTTCCCACCACGTATAACCGTCACCACACTGCGGGCCGCTCAATACGCTGAACGTCGCTCCGGCGGGGATTCGCAGCAGGCGTTCGGCGGTTTGTGTCGGCTGCGAACGTAGATTGTTGGGCAGTCCCGGTGTCACGCGGCCATTAGCGCCAACCCTCAGGCGTGGGGCGGGTGTATTCGGGCACAGACGCGGGCGCGCTAGTTCTTCGGCGCTGGCGAGAACACCGCTGGGCGCTGCGGGCACAGGAACAGTCGTCGGTTCGGTATCTTCATCGTCTTCTTCGGTGGCTTCGGCATCGACTTCTTCCGTCGCTTCTACGTCAGCGTCGGGTGTTGGTTCGGCTTCGGGCGTAGTCTCAACGATGATCCCGCCGCCGCTCCAATGCGAGTCGTACAAAATACGCGCCACCTCGATCTGTGACAGCGCTTGGCCATCAACATCGAACAAGCTGTCGGGCGCACCTGTAATCACGCTGCCATTTTCGCCGACGAACAACAGCAGTCCGTATGCCATTTCGCCGTCGTCAGGCGCGAGCAGCGCGTAGCCACGATCATCGACTTGAAACGTGAATTCGCCTATGTAGCCATCTTCATTCATTAAGACACCGATGACGTTTTCATCGGGAACAAAGCCGCCGACGAGTACCAAGTTAGTATCTTGTTCCGATTGCAGCGTCAAATCAGGCGCATAACGCAGCACGAAGGGCGCGCTGATGTCAGGCACACGTACTCCGATAGACACATAATCGGGCATGGCCAGCGACGTAAGATTCCATAATCCCGGCTGCGCGTAGGCATCGAGCGGCAGTTGAATCACATACGCCAGACGGTCATCACCTGTGCCTGCGTCAGGTTGGATGATGTACAGCAGCGCTGGAAAGGATGTACCATCCGGCGCGATGGCCTGCGCGTCGGCGCTGTCGATGGCATCGGCGGCGCACAACATCGGGAAATAGGTGCTCGTGAGCAGACCGTTCGTGCCATCGGCGGCCAATGTTTCGAGGCGTACCAGTTCACCGGAGCGCATCGGGCCGGACGGCCCCCACGCCTGTACACTGGCGCTGTCGGCCTCAAATATGCCTTCGCACAGCCGCAGATTTGTTGACGTGTCCGGCGCAGCAGTTAGCCCGATCAACAGCGGCGGCAGCGTTTCAGTGTCGAGCGTCACCGTTTGCACATCAGGCAAAGCGGTCAGCGTTTGCGGCGTTGTTTCGGGTGTCGCTTCGGGGCTGGATTCGGGCGTGGCTTCTTGGGCATAGGCGCTGGAACTCATCAGCATCAAGCACAGGAAGCCGCCTAGTAAACGGGTTGTTTTCATCGCGTAATTCCTCTGTAAGCAGCGATCCATTATACTCATAGTTCAGAGAGGGTAGTCATGCCCCGATTTCGCTAACGGCTAATTGCTAACAGCTAAAGGCTTCATACATGAACGCGCAAGACATTCTCAAATACGGACATGGGACGTTGATGGGCAGCATCGACGGATTGAAAGACGACGAATGGGGCATCAGCGGTGTGTGCGGCTGGTGGTCGTGCAAGGACATCGTGGGGCATTACGGCGCGTTTGAACTCGTGCTGGTGGACGTGCTGTCGAGCTTTGCCGGGACACCAACGGATGCTGCGACCATCACACGCATGGGTACGATGGGCAGCGAAGGCTTCAACGACTACGAAGCGGCACAGCGCAAAGACCGATCATGGCGCGAAAACCTCGATGAATATCTCGCCGCATACGAGCGCTCAACCGAACTGGCGGCGCAGATTTCGCCGGAGAAGTGGCGCGAGGTCGGGACAATCCCGTGGTACGGTGCGGAATACTCGCTCGATGATTACGTCGTCTATACCTACTACGGCCACAAGCGCGAACACACCGGCCAAATCGGCATCTGGCGTGGCTCCCGCTAGGGGATGCAGGAGAGCGACCATATACTACCGGATGTGCTGACACCGAACCTGCGCGTGGTGTTCTGTGGCACGGCGGCTAGCACCATTTCGGCGCAGCGCGGCGCATATTATGCCAACCCGACCAATCGCTTCTGGGGCACGCTCTACGAGATCGGTCTGACACCGCGTTTGCTGCTGCCAAGCGAGTTTCGCACGGTGACGGATTACGGCATCGGGCTGACGGATCTAGTTAAGTATCGTTCCGGTCAAGATGTTGTTCTGCGCCGCGAAGATTTCGACGCGGCGGGCTTACGCGCCAAGATCGAGCGTTATCAACCGCGAGTGCTGGCGTTCGACAGCAAGAATGCAGCGCAGATGTTTTACGGTCATAAGGTCGATTATGGGCGGCAAGCCGATCCGTTCGGCGTGACGACGGTATTCGTGCTGCCATCGACATCGGGTGCGGCGCGAAAGTTCTGGGACGTGACGCAGTGGTTCGCGCTGGCGGAGTGGGTCAAAAGTCTCTGATTAAAATCAGCCATCAGGCTGTGGTTTCCAATCTCCAAAAATCCGATGCTTAAGTCTCATCTACGGTTGAGGTTGGGCAGCGAGATCAGGAGTATCGTAATGAACGCAATGACGCATCCCATTCATATTCGCCCTGCGACGCAAGCGGATGAGCAAACCATTCAGCAGTTCGTGAAGATTGGCGGGCTGCCGCCTATCAATCTCAAATGGCCGAACTTCCTCGTCGCTGAACAAGATGGCAAGCCCGTTGGCATGGGACAAATCCGCGAACATGGCGGCGTACCCGAACTTGGCAGCCTTGTGGTACTGCCCGAATATCGCCATCAAGGCGTGGCGTCGCGGTTGGTGCAGGCGCTCGAAGCCAAGAGCGGGCTGCCGCTGCACCTGTTTTGCGAACGCCATATGGAAACGTACTATGCTCGTTTTGGCTACCAACGCATCCGCTTCTGGCAAGCACCCGCCGCCTTGAGGCTGTTCGCGCTCATACCGTTTACCCTGCCGCGTCTGATGGGCGTAGAGGTCATTTTGATGCGGAAGGTCTAGAAGCTCTCTGTCATCAGTGTTCAGTTTTCAGCTAAACTTGTAGGGGCAGTGGCATACTCCCTATGTTTCGCCCTGCTCCTACAAAAGATAAAGCTGATGACGACTCCAAACCTCATCCAAAAAGCCGCCGCGCTCATCCGCGACAGCCAGAATATCACGGTGCTAACGGGCGCGGGTGTCAGCCGTGAGTCCGGCATTCCGACGTTCCGTGATGCGCTCGACGGATTGTGGGCGCGCTTCAACCCGCAGGAATTGGCCACGGCATCCGCGTTCATGGCTAACCCCAAGCTGGTCTGGGATT
>JACMMD010000475.1 GCA_014379235.1 Anaerolineae bacterium | reverse complement strand
GGTCTCGCACCACTGTCGACGGGTCATACAAGCCCATATAGACGCGATAGTTACCCGCCGGAATATCCGCCGGAAGCGGCACTTGCCACGCATCGCTCATGCTCAGGTTGGCGGGCCAGTCGGCAGTTGGAAAGCGCCCGCCGAACGGCTGCTGATCGCTGCCTTCTCCCGCGACCATCGTGCCGTTTTCGTCCAACAGATGAACGTACTGTATCAGGTTCGCGTCTACGTTACGCTGAGTTCGCCACCAGAAACCAACGGGCAACGAACCGCCCGCCTCGACGCTCTCAGGCAGCGAATAGCCGTACAGCGTGAAGCCCGACGCGAAACGATAATCGGCGCTCTGCGGCGCAGGCTGCGGCGTGTCATCCGGCGAAAGCACACTCACATCAGCCAGAATCAGCGCGTCATCGGCAAGCGCGGCGTGATCGCTTTGACTGATAACCAAGCCCTGCGTCGCTTCCCAGTTGCCATCCTGCGGCCAATTGCCACTCCACACGCGCACCATGATCGAATAGCTGGCAGGCGTGGGCACATCCGCCGGAATCGGCAGCCACAGTGAGCGCTTCATCACCGCTCCCGGTAGCCACATACTGCTCGAATAGGGGCCTGCATCGAGTTCGTCGGTTTGGCTGACTGAACGACTATCAGGATTCGTTAGCAAATGCACCGACATGCTGAAATTTTCCGGCAGGGGTTCGTTCGCCCGCCAGTAGAGCGTGAGTGGGATTTCAGCGCCGGGAGTATAGCTGGCATCGGGAATGTCATAGCCTAACAGCGACATGATGCCGTCGTCATAATCAACGTCGGCGGCGCTAACGGTGGTCGCTTCCCATGTGGGTACAACATACATCGCCATCAGCAGCCATATCGTCCAGCCGACGCCGCCCGCAACAACCACGCCACGCAGAACGCGCCAGCGGCTCAGGCTGAGATTCGCCTGTGCGAATAACAGCATCGCAGCCAGACACAGCGTACAGCCGATCATTTCGAAGTCTTCTTCAAAGGTCGCCAGCCTCGCCGCGATCAGACTGCCCTGACCATAGGCGCGGTTGGCTAACGCTTCGAGCACAATCGCCCCGCCAACCAGCAGCCCCATGCCAATAGCCAGCACCACGAAGCGCCAGAAATGAGCGCGATACACATGCCAAAACATGAACAGCGAATACAGCCCAAGAGTCAGACCCAGAATGCCGTAAGGGATGAGCCAGAAATCCGACTTGGTATGACCGAGCAAATACTCACGGATGATGTAAAACTCATCGAGCGCCATGAAGCCGAAGGCAAAACTAAACAGCAGCCAGTAGACCCGCTCCCACCAGCGCGCCGGACGTGCAGCATTGACCAGCGCCACCAGCGATACCAGCAGCAGTTGAGCCGACGAGAACACCGTCCCTAGCGACCACTCAACGTTCATGTTGAAAAACCAGCGCAGGAACGGCGCGGTATGCGGCTGCCACGACACCACTTGCAGCGCCGTCAGCACCACTTCCAGCACCAGCAGCGTAATCAGCGTGTTGCGAACGAACGGCTTTGGCTTGGCATCAATCACCAACGCGAGGGCGAATATCGCTAACGCGCTGACGAACGCGAGAGCGGCAAAATACACAACAACCATGTCAATCCCCTTGCGATACTTCGCCCGTCACTTCGACCATGCCTAAGTAAATCGAGTTATCTTGAATCGGTGTGCCCACGCCATCGGTAACAGGCTGGCGGATGACCGTCACAGGCGCATACATGCCCGTATAGACGCGGTATTCTCCGGCTGGCAAATCCGCTGGCAGCGGCACTTGCCACGCATCCCTGACGCTGAGGTTCGCTGGCCAATCCACCGTCGGGAAGCGGCCCGCAAACGGCTGCTGATCGAAACCCGCGACCATCGTGCCGCCGTCATCCACCAGATGAACATATTGTGTCAGGTCAACATTAATCTCAGTTTGAGTGTGCCACCAGAAATCGACAGGCAGCGCAGCACCCGCTTCGGCGCTGTCAGCTAGTGCATAACCGGACAGCGTGAAGCCGCCCTCGAAGCGATAATTGGCGCTCTGCGGTGGTGATTCTGGCGTACCCGCCGAGACGATAGGCACACTGTCGATAATCAGCGCGTCTTCGGCAATCGTCGGAAGATCGCTGCCACTGATGACTAACCCTTCAGTCACCGACCAATCGCGGTCTTGCGGCCATGGCCCGCTCCACACGCGCACCATCAGCCAATAGCTGGCCGGTGTTGGAATATCTGCCGGAACAGGCACGAACACCGTTCGCCGCACGATGATGCCGGGAATCCAACCGCTGCTTGGATAGGGGCCGGCGTGTAACTCATCGGCTTGGCTGACGGACTGAATATCGGGATGCGCCAGCAAATGCACGGAGAGGCTAAAATCGGTGGTCAACGGCTCGTTCGCCTGCCAGTAGAACGTCACCGGAATCTGACCGCCGGGAATGGCCGCCCGCTCATCGACTTCGTAGCCGATCAGCGACATCGCGCCCATCCCGTACTCGGTGTAACCATCACGCGCCGAGCGAGCCTCGACGCCCGGTTGCAGAAACACCACGAACAGCAGCCACAGCGTCCACGCGCCGATACTCGCCCACAATACGGGCCGCGTCACACGCCAACCGCGTAACGTCTCTTCTGACTGCGCGAACAGCAGCAGCGCCGCCAGCACCAGAGTCGCGCCCACCATCTCGAACGTTTCTTCAAGAACCGATAAGCGCTGTGCAATGGTCGACTGCTGCGTGAAAGCATTCCATGTGACCGCTTCCATCGCAATGCCGCCGCCAGCCATAATTAGCAGCCCGATGAACAGCAGCGCGAACCGCTTGCGGCGTTCGCTGCCGCGCTGGCCGCCAGCGCCAAACCAGTACATCAACGACGAGACGCTCACGAAAATGATGCCGCCAATCGCATACGGGATGCGCCAATTGTCCGTCTGTTGGTTTGAGCCGAGATATTCGTGGATGCTATAAAACTCATCGAAAGCAAAGAATACCAGAATCAACGCCAGCAGCCACCAGTACAGCCGTTCCCACCAGCGCCCGCGCATGAAGAAGCCGTTCAGCAGCGACACCATCCCGACGCCAACCAACTGCGCTGACGAAAATATCGTGCCGAGCGTGAACTCGGTGTTCATGTTGAGAAACCAGCGCCAGAACGGGGGCGCACTCTCACTCCATGTCAGCGTATGCAAACCCGCCAGCAGCGCCTCAACGATGAACAACGCGATCAACGTATTTCGCACAAACGGCTTGAGCGGCGATCTGAACACCAGCACGAGTGCGAACACCAGCGCAGCTAGAATCGTGATGAGTGTTCCGGCGAATAAGACCATCCCCATAGCGATAAACCCTGTGATTGGAGCACAGTGACAGCGCCATAGGTTTAACCCAAAGTTAAAGAGAATGGAAGATGCAAAGGGGATTATCAGATCATCGGTAGGGGCGCAGCATGCTGCGCCCCTACATGCAATCTACACTATACGCGCCGATCTTCGTCGCCCTCATCGTCGCCTTCGATGTCCACGTAAGCCTCGAATATCGAAGGACGGCCACGCTGCGGCGGCTGCGGGGGTTGGGGCGGATGTGGTGGCATCGGTGGCATTGGCGGCATCTGCGGCATTCCGCCCCGTGTCTTGGGGATACCCTTCATGGCGTTCTTCACCACGTCCATGATGCGGTCAACCTGCCCGCCGATCACATCGCCCATGTCGATGTGAATGTTCGGCGCGGTCTGAACGGAATAGTGGCCGCGGGCGCTGGTCGAACCGTTCACGCCCGTTTGCGCTTCCAGATAGGCGATAAGCTGACCCGCCGCCATCATCACCTGCGCGACTTTCTGGCGATCATCTTCCCATGAGTCGATGCTGTTATCCAGCGTCAGCGTATCCAGAAAGGCATCGTCGGTGATGGCTCGCGCACTGGCCAACAGCCCGCGATAATTCCGCACAGCCAGATCACCCGCGCCGAAATACAGTTCCAGATGGATGCTTTTTTCCACCTGTTCGATCAACGCCCGCGCTGACGGAATCAACCGGATGAGTGCGCGCAAGTCTTCCACGTCTAGCTTTTTCATTTCGCCTCCCGAATATCCAATACTGATGAGCATGTCGTTACACCTACTCTAAACCTCGTTCAGTGCGACCTGTTGTTGATCGTCGCCAACAGCGACACCAAGCGCGATGCATGTTTCCGGCGTAAGCCGCCTGACCAAACCGCGTTTCGCATGATGCAACCGCGATTTCACCGTGCCGATGTTCACCGCCATCGCGTCCGCGATTTCCGCGTAAGACAGGTTCGCTTCGGTGTACAACAGCAGCGTTTGGCGCTGTAACTCCGGCAACTGCTGGATGGCTTCTTGCACTTCGCTGAAGAGCATCATCCAATAAGTCGCTTCATCCGGCGGCGGCGCATCTGAAGCCACCGCCACTGACCAGCCACCATCGCCATCTTCCGAGTAGCCGCTCACATCGTCGTCCAGCGACACCACATCGTAACGCCCCTGACGCCGCAGTTCATCGTAACACTGGTTACGCACCACTCGAAACAGAAAGGGCCGCAGCTTTGCGCCTTCATCCAACCGTCCGAGATTCTTGTACAGTGCGAAGAAGGCGTTCTGCGTGATGTCGTCTTCGACATCACTGCGTCCGATCAGCCGCCGAATGAATCGCCGCACTGGATTTTCCAGCGCCATTTGCAGCTGCTCGAAAGCGTCTTGATCGCCCGCTCTCGCAAGCTCTAGCAACTCATACTCGGTTTGCTCGGACAATAGCGCTGTTCTCCCTCTATGCCTATAGATACGGAGAACGAACGATTTTGTTCAATCCAATGTGGGAATTGATTCGATGGGGAAACGTTCTTCAACCGCCTGCACATAGCGTGAGAGGTAGTGAATCAAGTCCTGGCGTTCTTCGGCGCTCAACAGCCGCAGCACACCCTGAGCCTGAGCGAGAAGATCGGTTTGAATCGCCATAAAGCGTTCGTGTCCGGCGCGGGTCATGACGACATAAATCGAGCGGCGGTCATCGACGTTGGTTTCGCGGGAAACCAGCGGCGGTGTCATCGCTTCCAGCCGCTTGACTAAGCCCGTCATGGTGGCGTTAGTCAGGTGATGTTCTTCTGCGATCTGCCCGATACGGCA
Organism: Anaerolineae bacterium; assembly: GCA_014379235.1. Lineage (GTDB taxonomy): Bacteria > Chloroflexota > Anaerolineae > Aggregatilineales > Phototrophicaceae > JACMMD01. Next base: position 41 of record JACMMD010000475.1, on the reverse strand, counting down.
GCGGCCAGCATGTTCGACTAACGTTTTGAGGACATAAAACT
>JACMMD010000474.1 GCA_014379235.1 Anaerolineae bacterium | reverse complement strand
GATTCAAACAGGATTTTATATGCGCCGAGCGCGTCTTTGCCAGACAGCCACATAATCAGCGCGCCGACCAACAGCGCCAGCGCCAATGTCGCCAGCGCTTGTAAGAAACTGCGTAAAGCTCTCAATTCTGTACTTCCTGAACGGCGGTTTCAGTGCGACCTGCCATCAGCAATCCGATTTGCTCCCGCGTGGTGGCGGCGCTGTTGAGTTCTCCGACGATGCGCCCGCCGAAAATCACCAGCAAGCGGTCAGAAATGGTCAGCAGTTCATCGAGGTCAGCGGAGATCATCAAAATACCCGCGCCAGCGTCACGCAGGCGCAGGAGTTGGTCATGCACGAAGCGTGCCGCCGCCACATCTAAGCCGCGAGTAGGCTGTGAACCAATGAGAATAGCTGGATTGTCGGACAGTTCTCGTGCTACGACGACCTTTTGCGCGTTGCCGCCAGATAAGGCACCGACACGCAGCGCGATACTACTAGCTCGGATGTCGTACTGCTGCATCAATTGTGCGGCAAGCTGCTGCATTGGTCGGGGTAGTAAGAAGCCCAAGCGTGACAGCGGCGGCGCATAATAGCGCGTGGACATCAGGTTTTCGAGGATGCTCAACGGTTGGCTCAAGCCTTCATGCTGGCGATCTTCGGGAATGACCGCAAGACCCCGTTCGCGGCGCTGGCGGCTGCGTAAGTGGGTGATCGACTGGCCGTTGAGTACGATGTCGCCCTGTGTTGGCTGGAGCAAGCCGACAAGGACTTCTAATAGCTCGCGCTGGCCGTTGCCTTCGACTCCGGCGAGACCCACGATCTCCCCGCTGTGAACGCTAAAACTGATACCCCGCAAAGCGGGCAGTCCGCGATCATCATCGGCGTTCAGATCACGCACGATGAGCCGCGTCTCACCAGTCGCCGTAACTGGACTGCGGCGCGTTCCTTGCAGCGTATCGACATCGCGCCCGACCATCATCTGAGCGATGTCCGCCGGATTAGTATCCACGACGCGGGTTGTGCCGACGATCTTGCCGCGCCGCAGCACGGTCACGCGCTGGCAAATGTCCATGATCTCGCGCATTTTGTGGGTGATGAAAATGGCGGTGCGTCCCTCGGCCACCAAACGGCGCAGCACATCGAACAGATCATCGACTTCTTGAGGCGTCAGCACGGCGGAAGGCTCATCCAGAATCAACAACTGCGCGTCACGGTACAGCAGCTTGAGGATTTCGATGCGCTGCTGAATGCCGACAGACAGATCTGCTACGCGGGCCAATGGGTCTACTGATAGCCCGAAACGCTCAGACAGATCACGCACTCGCTCGATCATGCGTTTCCGATCAACGAAAAGCCCGTTATGCGGCTCATAACCGAGCGCGACGTTTTCGGCTACCGTCAGCGAGGGCACAAGCTGGAAATGCTGATGCACCATGCCGATGCCGAGGCGTATGGCGGCTTGCGGATTAGTGATAGAAACGGCGCGATCCTGTAAGAAGACCTGTCCTTCATCGGGTGTTTCCATGCCGTAGAGGATTTTCATCAGCGTCGACTTGCCCGCACCATTCTCGCCAACCAGCGCGTGAATCTCGCCGCGTTCGACAGCGAAATCGACGTGATCGTTGGCGGTCACGTCGGCATAGCGCTTGCTGATGCCTTCCATTCGAAGGTAAGTCATTGAATGTATTCCGCAAGGGCGACCCACTGGGTCGCCCCTACAAGAGAAAAAACTATTCTGCCATCGATGCGCGGAGTTCTTCAATTCCGGCGCAGGTGGGATTCGCCTTCAACGCCGCGAACTGATCTTCGTCCAGCGTGCGAACGTCGATGACATCCAAATCGCCAGCAATGATCGCTTCACGCGAGGCTTCTACCGCGTCCATATATTCGCTGGGGATGATGTGGCGCGTGTAGGTCATTTCGCTGAGTCCGATGCCATCCACGTCCAAGCCGTACTGCTGAACCGTGCCGCCTTCAAGATCGCCAGCTACCAGCTTGTCGATCAGGTCATACACGGCGATGTCGACGCGCTTGAGCATACTCGTCAGCACATTGCCGGGGGCGAGGAAATCCTGGTCGCTGTCTACTCCAACGGCGAAGAAGTTTTCCGTCGCGGCGGCTTCGATGATGCCCGCACCTGTGCCACCTGTCACGCCGTAAACCACGTCCGCGCCCTGCTCGTGCATGGCCAAGCCCATTTCGAGGCCAAGCGGCGGGTCGCCAAAGGCGTTGGAGTAGGCCATCAGCACTTGGATATCGGGGTTCGCGGCACATGCGCCTTGCAGATAGCCATAGAGGAACACGTCGATACCGCTTGATTCGACGCCGCCAATTGTGCCAATAACCGCATCT
>JACMMD010000473.1 GCA_014379235.1 Anaerolineae bacterium | reverse complement strand
GCCCGACCTTTTGCCAGCGGCCAATTGCCTTGCTGCCATCGTACACCAGCGCCTTATGCGAACGCTGGCTCTCGGCGTATTCTTCGATGTTCAAGTCACCGAATAGCTGGCCGTCGTAGCCCAGATAATCGTGAACCTTCTGCGCGCTGAACGGCAGAAACGGCGACAGCAAAATGTTCAAGTTGGCAATCACACGCAGCGTCGTATACACCGAGCGCGCCGCATCATCGGGATCGGTCTTAATGCGCTTCCACGGTTCGCGGCCATCAAGGTAAGCGTTCGTATCGCGTACCAGCGACATCGCCGTTGTGAGCGCCTCGCGCAGTTTGACGTTTTCAAGTAGTGCGCCGACCTCGCCAAAGCCCATTTCTATGCGGTCAATCAGCGCCACGTCATCGAACGCCAGCGCGTCATATTCCGGCACTTTGCCATCATAGCGCTTATAAGCGAAGCCCAACACGCGGTTGACGAGATTACCCCACGCCGCCAACAGTTCGCCGTTGACGCGGGTCAAGAAGCCATCCCACGCGAAATCCGAATCGTGCGTTTCGGGGAAGGTCATGGCCACGTAGTAACGAACCGCGTCCGGCTGGTAGCGTTCGAGAATGTCCGGCGCCCAGATCGCCCAATTGCGGCTCTTGGAGAACTGCTTGCCTTCGATGTTCATGAACTCATTGGCAGGCACATCGTAGGGCAGTTGAAGCGGCGTATCGCTGCCTTCGTTGTAAATACCATTTACGCCCAACAGTTCTGCCTGCCAGATGATCGTGTGGAAGGGGATGTTGTCTTTGCCGATAAAGTTGTAAATCTTGGATTCGGGGTTATACCACCACTGCTTCCATGCGTCCGGTTGGCCGATGTTGCGCGCCCATTCGATGCTGGCTGTGAAGTAGCCCATCACCGCCTCGAACCACACGTACAGCTTTTTCTCGTCCCAACCTTCAAGCGGCACGTTGATGCCCCAGTCGATGTCGCGGGTGATCGGGCGTCCGTGCAAGCCGCCTGCGACAAAGTTGCGGCTGAACGCTACAACGTTAGGTCGCCACTGGTTTTTATGTGCGTCCAGATAGGCCAGCAGTTCATCGGTGAATGCACCGAGATTGAGGAAATAATGCTCGGTTTCGCGGATCGTGAGCGCTTCATCGGGGTGATTCTTGCTGCGCGGGTTGATGAGCTTGGTCGCTTCCAATAGATTGCCGCAGTTATCGCACTGGTCGCCACGCGCATCAGGAAAGCCGCAGATATAACACGTCCCCTCAACGTAGCGATCCGGCAGAAAGCGTTTTTCGAGCGCACTGTAGAGAAGCTGCTGCGTCTCTTTATAGAGAAAGCCGCGCTCCAACAGCAGCAAGAAAAAATCCTGCGCGATCTTGTGATGGCTCTCGGTGTCGGTGTGCGTGAACAGATCGTAGCTGATGCCGATCTTTTGCTGCGTCAGCAAGAAGCGCTCGTGATAATGCTCGAACACTTCGCGGGCCGGGATGCCGCGTTTATCGGCCTCAACGGAGATCGGAGTCCCGTGACTATCCGAGCCGGACACCATCAGAACGTGATTACCCTTCAAGCGATGATAGCGCGCAAAGATGTCGGCGGGCAGATATGCGCCGGCCAAATGACCGACGTGTAAATCGCCGTTGGCATAGGGCCACGCGACGGAAACGTGAATGTAGTCGGGCATGAAGTAGCTCCTAGCGGTTAGCTATAAGCCTTTAGCTGTTAGCTCTTAGCCTCTAGCTAAAGAAATGATTGCATTGTGAAAGTAATCGCTCTGAAAAACGCTTTTAGCTAACCGCTTATGGCTAGCTAAAAAACAAAAACCGCCTGTTCAAGACAGACGGCTCGGTATTTTAACCTATGGGATGCTCGTTACGCACAAACCAACGGCAGCATCCTACGTCTGTCTGTTTCCCGACGCGGGCTGCACATAGCCATCGTCAATGTAGCGAGTGTCGTATTCATATTTCACAGTATAGCCAACTTCAATCCTTCAAGTCAACCGATCAGCGCCAGCAGCGCCGCCTCTTCTGCGCGCAAATCGTAGCGTGAGGGCGGCTTACGTCGAGCTTGCAATATATCAGGCAGCGACCCGATCATATAAGCATCGATCACAGAGGGATGAACATAGTAGCTGCGGCAGACCGTCGACGTGTTTCCAAGCTGCGCGGCGACGGTCTTGATGGCTTCAACCACGCTGCGTTTTCCCTGCGTTTCATTTTCCGGCGCTGGCATTTCGGCCAGCGCTTGCAGTGCCAGCACCGAACCGCCCCATGTACGAAAGTTCTTGGCCGTAAAATCCTCGCCAGTGATTTCGCGCAGGTATGCGTTCACATCCGCCGAACCGATGCTGTGCTGCGTACCGTTCGCATCCGTGAACTGAAACAGGTCGTAGCCATCGAGTTCACGGCAGGCTTTGACGATACGCGCCAGCCGCTTATCTTTCAGGTCGATGGTGTGTTCGACACCGCTTTTACCCTTGAACTCGAAATGAACCTTCGAGCCTTTAACAGTGACATGTTCGTCGTGCATGGTTGTCAGCCCGAACGAATCGTTATCCCGCGCATACTCCGTGTTGCCGATGCGAATCAGCGTCGTTTCCAGCAGGCGCACCACTGTCGCTAGCACTTTCTCACGGGTGAGTTCATGTTGGCGTAGGTGCTTATCGGTCATTTCGCGGATGGTCGGCAAGCAGTGACCGAACCTTGTCATCAGGTCGAACTTGGTGCTGCTGCGAGCCTGTCGCCAGCGTGCATGGTAACGGTACTGTTTGCGCCCTTTATCATCGCGCCCCGTCGCCTGAATGTGACCGTTGGGCGAGGTGCAAATCCACACGTCCGTCCAAGCAGGCGGGATCGCCAGCGACTTGATACGTGCCAGTACCTTCTCGTCGTGGATAGGCTTGCCGTCCGTACCAACGTAGCGAAAGCTCTTGCCGGAATGCTTGCGCTGGATGCCCGGCCCTTCGTCTGATACGTAGCGCAACTTCGCCGCTTTAGCTGCTTCAACCGGGTCGATGAGTGCTTCCGCCGTAGGTGCGGATGGTTTCGTTTTGTGTTTCGCCATGCGTGATGAACAGTGTTATAGATTGCGGTTATTATGAGCAACGATAATCGCATTGGCTTAGGGCTGGCTTAACGCGGCGTTAAGCGTTTCCTCATCACCATTGATTATGAAACGAAAGCGGCTCGTAATCGTCGGCGCTGGCATTGTCGTCGGGTGGATTCCATATTTCGCGCTTGTCAGACATTCGCCCCGCCAACCAGTAGCCATAAGCCGCCGCCGCGAGTGCCGCTGGCAGTCGCCAATTGAGGATCATTGATCCGCTCATATCATAGCTGTTGAACAGCACGCCCACGCCCGAAAACATCAACGCCGCCGCAATTGTCACCGACAGAACCCTCACAGCGCGAGTATGAGCGAGGCTGCCAATTTGCTCTCGAAACGCAATCAGCGTAACGATGCTGGAGATGAAACCAACCAACACACCAACCGCCAGCCCGACTACCGCGCCCGTGATCGCACCGAAAATCACGAGCAGCAGCAGCGTGCCCGTTTCAGCCTTGTAGCCGAACAGCGAAAAGAACATCATGATTGGCAGCAAAACGAGCGGAATCCCACCGCCGAGTATTCCCCCGCCCAACAGGCCCGCGCCGCTAAAAGCCTGTGTCACCGACCAGATCATCCGCAGCGATTTCATCGAAGGCTAACCTTTAACATCTCAAGCGGCCATCTATGACGTTTATCATATAAGGCGGCGTATGGTATTTCATCCGCCGAAAGTTTGAACCTGTTAGCGTCGTCGGCAAATTGATAGGCAGCGTCAGGCAAGCATCGGACAGTCGCCTACATCGTCCTGCAAACGAAATATTTGCACTCTGCTACAATGAATGCTGTTCTTAAGAATGCCGCAAAACTTCAACTTTACTGCTTGAGCGGCATCCGAAAGATAAAGAGAAGGGATCGTCGTACCATGTTTTTCTGGCTGATGCGGTTACTACTGCGCTTCCTGTTGAACTGGCTGTTTTTGTTGTTGCAAAAGCGATTTTTACCGTTAGCTTTCGTCGGGATTGTGTGTCTATTTGCGCTGAACGCGCTGCTGTTTCAGCCGACGATATACGCGCAGGATGAAGCACCGCCGCCAGCGCCCGAAATTCAGCAGGCGCAAGCACAAACGCCGCCCTCGTTGAACATCGTACTCGAAGATTTAGGCACTCGTATCGGCCAGCCGATCACTCTGCGCGACGTTGAAAACTGGACGTGGGAACAGGTGGCCTTTGCCGATACGTCGCTGGACTGCCCGCTGCCAGATCGCGTTTACCTACAGGTGACGACGATTGGCGTTCATTACACCATTACCTATCGGGACATCAATTACGACTACCGCATATCGCAAGATGGACGCACGGTGCTCTTATGCGGCACGGTGGTCATCCGCACGCCGCAAGCCCCCACGCCGCAGCCCGGATTGCCCGCATTGGCTGAACCGGGAAGCGACGCGGAGACCTGTGCCGCCGCGCTAGAGCCACGTCTAGTGGTGGGTTCGCCGGGTCGAGTGGCTATTGCCCAACCGGGCAATCTCCTTGAACTACCCGATCAAAGCGCCTCCGCGATTGGCGAGATCGAACTTGGCGGTGTGTTCACCGTGATGAACGGCCCGGAATGCGGGGCTGGCCTAGTGTGGTGGCGCGTCAACTACAACGCGCGCGAAGGCTGGATTGCCGAAGGGCGCAACAATGACTATTTCCTCGAACCCGTGCTGACGCTGATGGCCCCCATCGCAGATCGTGCGCCGATCTCGCCGGAAAACGCCCGTGCTCTGAGTGAAATGTCGCGCATTAACGGCGCGTTCGGCACGGAT
>JACMMD010000472.1 GCA_014379235.1 Anaerolineae bacterium | reverse complement strand
TGATGCCGGTACGCTTGAGCGAGTTGAATACGCGCACGCTCAGGTCGAGTTCTTCAATCGGCTTCTGATACAAACCGGGATCAAATCCGGGCGGCGGTTCGGGTTCGCTCTCGGGGCCAAAGCCCTCGCCGGGGAACTCCACGCCGCCAATAACGGTCAGATGCTTCATCAGAATCTGCGCCGCTTGGCTCAAGCCTGCTTCCGGTCCGATTGTGCCGTCCGTCCAAATTTCGATGATGAGCTTATCGTAGTTGGTACGCTGACCAACACGTGCCCGCTCGACCTCGAAGTTCACGCGGCGGATCAGGCTAAAAATCACATCCACTGGCAGTTCGCCAATGGGCAAGCGCCCGCGTTCTTCCGCAGGGCTGTAGCCGCGTCCGGCGTGGACTTCAAATTCCATTTCCAGATTGGCATCCGGCGAATCGACGGTGAACAGGTACAGGTCAGTGTTGAGGATACGCACCTCTGGCGGGCAGATGATGTCCGCCGCCGTGACCGTGCCCTCACCGCGATGCTCCAGCCGCAGCCGGGCCGACTCCACGTTGAACACCTGCAAGCGAAGCTGCTTCACCTGCAAGATCAACTGAGTCATATCCTCACGCACATCAGGAATGGGGGAGAACTCGTGATGCACGTCCGACACCCGAATACTGGTGACAGCCGCGCCTTCTAGTGATGCCAGCAGAACGCGACGAAGGGCGTTACCAAGCGTCACCCCATAACCGCTTTCCAGCGGGCTAATGACGAAGCGCCCATAATTTTGTGTGACCGCGTCGCTCTCGACCTTCTGCGGCCACACCATTGTGCTCATGTTCATCGTGACCATATCCTGCGACCTCCTGTTACTGCTGCCTGCTTCAAGCGCAATGCCGCCATGTGATTCATTGCCTAGTAGTGGCATATTGAAACGCACGGGCTTAAACACGCCGCTTTTTGGGCGGGCGAACACCGTTGTGCGGGATAGGTGTAACGTCCGTGATCGAGCGCACTTTGAGGCCGCTGGCCTGAATAGCGCGGATCGCGGCTTCGCGGCCCGGCCCCGGGCCCTTCACGAATACATCCACTTCCTGCATCCCGTGTGTCTGCGCCACTTCTGACGCGGACTGTGCAGCCATACGGGCCGCATACGGTGTACTCTTACGGCTGCCCTTGAACCCGGAAGTTCCAGCGCTGGCCCATGACACCACATTGCCTGATTGGTCACTCAGTGACACAATCGTGTTATTGAACGTGGCGTGAATGTGTGCCTGACCGTAAGGAATATTCTTTGCGACCTTCTTCGCGGTACGACGCCCGGCTCTTCTCGCTCGTGGCATAGCTCTTCCTTTTCTCATGCTAAAAACCCGACTCGATACTGCTCTAACCTGACACGATGCGCTTACAACCGCTTCAGGCTAACTGCCTTGTGCGGCGGCAAGTTGCGCCCTGCTGATATAGCAGGGCGCAGTGTATTTCCGTTCTTCGAATGTACCCAGACCAAAAAGCGTTAGCGGTTTCTCAAACGGACTAAGCCGCTTGTGCGCTCTTACGGACAGCCAATCCAGCGTGTCCGATGTAGCGGCTAACTACTTCTTGGTTGCGCCACGACGACGACCACGACCCGGAACGGTCTTGCGGACGCCTCTTCGTGTACGCGCATTGGTGCGGGTACGTTGACCACGCAGCGGTAGATTGCGACGATGGCGCAAACCACGATACGAGCCGATGTCGATCAGCCGTTTGATGTTCATGCTGACCTCACGGCGCAGATCGCCCTCTGTAGTGAGAGGAGCAATCTGATCACGCAGCGACTGTACTTGAGCTTCGGTCAGGTCGCGTACCCGAATGTCGGGACTGACACCTGTTTTTGCCAAAAGCTGTTTGCTGGTCGTGCGGCCAATACCAAAGATATAAGTCAAAGCGATTTCGACTCGCTTGTCGCGGGGTAAATCGATCCCTGCTATACGCGCCATATGAACGTCTCCTCTTAAGGCTAATGCTTCACGCCGGACTTAGCCCTGACGCTGCTTGTGCTTCGGATTTTCGCAGATAATCATCACGTTACCATGCCGCTTGATAACACGGCACTTGGGGCAACGACGCTTAATAGATGTGGTTACACGCATTGTATTTCTCGTTTTCTAGCCATCAACCCGAGACGGGTCAAATTTGTCTTGAACAAAACAAACATCATATCAGAATCAGTGTTGTGTGTCTACACCTGATTCAACTAGGGCAGTGTTAAGATAATCGGCTTACCGTCAGTAATGGCGATGGTATGCTCGAAGTGCGCGCACAACGAATGATCGCGTGTTACCACTGTCCACTTATCGGACAGTTCGCGCAGATCGGAACGTCCGGCGATGACCATCGGCTCAATCGCGTAAGTCATCCCCGCCTCTAACGGCACGTTCTTCCAACCACGAGGGCTGGCCTTACGCGGCCACCAGTTCGGCACTTGCGGCTCTTCGTGCATCTTGCGCCCGACGCCATGCCCCGTATATTCGCGGGCTACGCTGTAACCCTGCTTCTCGACGAAATCCTGAATCGAGCTGCACACGTCGCGGATGTCGTGCGGCAGCACCGACGCCTCGATGCCGACATATAACGACTGCTCGGTGACATCGAGTAAGCGCTGCACTGCGGCGGGGATTTCCCCCACGCCCATCGTGAACGCCGCGTCACCAACGAAACCGTCGTGCAAGCAACCCACGTCGAGGCTGATAATGTCACCCTCTTTGAGGATGCGTTTCGCGCTTGGAATACCATGTACCAACTCGTCGTTGATACAGGCCGTGATGGTCGCCGGAAAGTTAGGCGAATTTTGTTTCGGATAGCCGAGAAAGGTCGGCTCTGCGCCGTGATCTTTCAGCACCGTAAACGCGATCTTATCCAGTTCCAGCGTCGAAACGCCGGGACGCACAGCTTCACGCATCGCTTGATGCGCCTGTGCGACAATCCGCCCGGACTCGCGCATGATGGCGATTTCGTCCGCCGATTTAATATGGATACCCATCACCTGTTCCCGCAGCACTAGACGTTACCTTCAACCATATCTTCTAACTGCCGTGTCACTGTACTGATGTCGCCGGTTGCATCCAACTTGGCGACCAACCCGCGACTCTCGTAGGCGTCCACCAGTGGCAGCGTCTCTTGCAAGTAAGCATCGACGCGCTTGGTGATGGCTTCCGGTGTATCGTCAGCGCGCTGTATAAGCGCCGCGCCGTCGATATCACAGAACCCTTCCTGCTTAGGCGGGTTGTTCACCAGATGATAGATGTGCGCGTTATTGACGCTGCACACCCGTCGCGGTTCTAAACGCTCTACCGCTTTCTCACGTGGCAGATCGAAGAACACCACTCTGCTAATCGCTTCACCGCGTTCCCCAAGCATGGCATCGAGCGCTTCCGCTTGCGGTACAGTTCGCGGATAACCGTCGAAAATCACGCCCTGCTGTGTATCAGGATCGTCGATGCGATCCCGAACCATGCGTGAGGTCAAATCGTCCGGCACAAGCTGGCCCGCATTGACGATCTCGCGCAGTTCGTTACCCAGCGGGCTTTGTTCCTTCATCACGGCGCGAAACAGATCGCCCGTACTGACATGAGCAAGCGAGTATCTGTCTGCAAGGCGGTTGGCTTGTGTACCCTTGCCCGAACCCTGAATGCCCATGAACAGGAAGATTTTTCTCAAGATCGTCTCTCCAACGGTACGATGTAGGGGCAAGGCATGCCTTGCCCCTACGGACGCCACAGGCTCAACTTAGCGCAAGAAGCCTTCGTAATTACGCATGACCAACTGTGCTTCAAGCTGGCGCATGGTGTCGATCACCACGCCAACCACGATGATTAAACCTGAGCCGGAGACCACCAGCGCCGCGTTACCCGCTTGTCCGCTGACGGCTTCCGTCGGGAACAGCAGCCGGTTCAAGAAGTCGATGATACCCGGCATCACCGCGACGATACCTAGGAACAGCGCGCCCACCAGCGTGATACGCCGTGTCACGCGCAGGATGTATTCTTCCGTGCGCTTGCCGGGGCGAATACCGGGGATGAAACCGCCGTTACGCTGCAAGTTCTCCGCCAACGCCTGATTCGTCACCATGATGTCGGCATAGAAGAACGTGAAGCCCACGACCAGCAGGAAGAACGTCCCCCAGTAGGCCAAGCCTTGCTGACTGCCGAACGTCTGCGTGATCGAATCGCCAAGCGGGCCGGGCGGGAAGATGTTGGCGATGATCGCCGGGAAAGTGATGATCGACTGTGCGAAGATCAGCGGGATCATGCCCACCGGATTAACGCGCATCGGAATGTGCGCGCTTGCACCGCCATACTGTTTGTTGCCACGCACCCGCTTACCGTATTGAACCGGGATACGCCGCACACCTTCTTGAATGACGATGATACCCACCACGCTCACCACGGTGATGATGATGAACAGGATCAGGTTGTAGATCGGTTGTGTAGAGTTGAACAGCAAATTGCCCAAGTTACCCGGCGCTTGCGCCACGATACCGGAGAAGATGATGATCGAAATACCGTTGCCGATACCCTGTTCGGTAATCAACTCTCCGAGCCAGATAGCGAACATCGTCCCCGCAGTCATGGTCGTCAAAACCGACACTGTCAGCAGCAGATCGCTGCCGAAGCCGGGGATGATCGGCTGCCCGCCCAACGCGCCAAAGATGTTAATCTGCCCGACTGCTTGCAAAATCGCCATCGGGATAGCCAGATAGTAAGTGTAGCGCTGGATACGTTCTTGGCCGCCCGGTTCACGCTGGATCGCTTCAAGCTGCGGGATGATCGGTACGAGCAGTTGGAAGATAATCGACGCTGTGATATACGGATACACGCCGTTAGCGATCACGCTGAAGTTACGCACTGCGCCGCCGGACAGCAGGTTCAGTACGCCGACCAGTCCGCCGGACTGCCCTTCGAGCAGCGCCGCCAGCGCTTGGCGATCAACGCCGACAACGGGCACATGCGCCGCGAACTGGTACACCACCAGAATCAAGCCGGTGATGAGCAGCTTATTACGCAAATCCGGCAGGCGATATGCGTTACGTAGAGCATCTAACATACGATAAATTCCTCACTCAATCACTGAATGACATTTTTTGAGAGCAGCGCAGAGTGGAGTTTTGAACAAGGGGCTTAAGCCCCTTGTTGAACCTCAACCGCAATCGCTACCATCGGAGATGGCGAACCATCACAAATGGCGAGGTGCGACTAGCCCTGTTTCTGCGATTGCAGCTTGACCAACTGCTCTTTGGTGAGCTTCTTCACGGTTGCGAACGCGCCCTTGACCAGCAGTTCAACCTTATTGACGCTGCCGCCAGCCGCCGTTATTTTCTGTTCCGCGCTCTTGGTGAAGCGATGCGCGTTGATCGTCAGCTTCTTGCTGATCTCGCCAGTGCCGAGCACGACATACGGCTTGGCCACATCACGGATCAGGTTGCGCTCTCTCAGCGCTTCCGCCGTGACCGTCGCGCCGGCCTCGAACGCATCGTTCAACTCACCGACGTTCACTTCTTGATAGTCGATGCGGAAGATGTTGTTAAAGCCGCGCTTGAAAGGCAGACGACGCACCATCGGGAGCTGACCGCCCTCGAAGTATGGGCCTTTACCGCCGCCGCTGCGCGCGCCTTGACCCTTCGTACCACGTCCGGCGGTCTTGCCCTGACCCGCCGCGATACCACGCCCGACGCGAGTGCGCTTCTTCTTTGAGCCGGGGGCTGGTTTTAATTCATGCAGTTTCATTATGCATCGACCTCTACGACTTCCAGCAGGTGGCGGATTTTGAAAATCATGCCACGAATCTGTGGGTTGTCTATCTGAATAGTGCTGGCGTTGAGCTTACGCAGGCCCAGCGATTCCGCTGTCCGGCGCTGGCTCTTTTCGTAGCCAATTGGGCTGCGAACCAGCGTGATTTTAAGCGTCTTATTGCTGGCCATCAGGCTGACCTTCCTTGTTGTGCTTCCGCTCCCAGAACGGGCGCACTTCCTCGATGTCTTTGCCACGAGTACGCGCAATATCGGCTGGGCTGCGGAGTTGTTCCAGCGCCGCCATCGTAGCCATCGCTACGTTGAGCAGGTTGGAACTACCCTGACTCTTGCTGAGGATGTCACGCACGCCAGCCGCTTCCAGCACGGCGCGCACACCACCACCTGCGATAACACCCGTACCGGGCGAAGCAGGCTTCAACATGACCACTGCGCCGCCGTAACGGGCCGTGACCGGATACGGAATCGTTGTGCCAGCAAGGACAACGCGGCGCATCTCTTTACGAGCGCGCTCCGAACCCTTGCGGATGCTGTCCGGCACACCACGCGCCTTGCCGATGCCCACGCCCACGCGCCCCTTGTTGTCACCCACGACAACGACAGTGCGGAAGGCGAAACGACGGCCACCCTTGATTACTTTGGCGACGCGCTTGATGTCTACAACGCGCTCATCGAGTTCCTCGCGGTCATCATCGCGGCGCGGTTCACGTCTTCTCTTATCGTCTTCTCTTGCCATTATTGTCTCCGGCTACCTGTTCGAATTGTATGGGCGACCACCAAACCCGGCTGGCTGAGGCCACCCGTACCGCCTTATATCAGGCAGTGGTTAGAACTTCAATCCGCCTTCGCGCGCGCCTTCGGCCAATGCAGCTACCCGCCCATGATAGCGGTAGCCACCCCGGTCAAACACCACCGAAGCAATCCCAGCGGCAGTAGCGCGTTCGGCCAAAGCCTTGCCGACGATTTTGGCGGTCTCGGTCTTGTTCTTGCCGACGACCTGCACCGCGATTTCCTTGTCAATGCTCGACGCGGAAACCAGCGTATGCCCACTGAGGTCGTCGATAACCTGCGCGTATATGTTCGTCAGGCTGCGAAACACGTTCAGGCGCGGGCGCTCGGTTGTGCCGCTCACCTTGCCACGTACACGCTTGTGACGATGCAAGCGCGATAAACGTTTGTCTTTTACGTTCGCCATGTCGTACTTCCTTATTTACCAGTCTTGCCCGCTTTACGGCGGATGCGTTCGTCAGAGTAGCGGATACCCTTACCCTTGTAGGGTTCCGGCGGGCGCAGCTTGCGGATGTCCGCTGCCACTTGCCCAACCACCTGCTTGTCGATGCCTGAGATGACGATGGAACGCCCACGCTGTGCGGCGTCCGCAGCAAATTCGATGCCATCCGGCGGCTCGACCACGTCTTCATGCGACTTGCCGAGCTTCAATACGAGCGTCTTGCCACGCAGTTCGCTGGAATAACCAACGCCTTCGATGACAAGTGTCTTCGCAAAGCCATCGGAAACGCCCGTGACCATATTGGCGATCAACGCACGAGTCAGCCCATGTAAGGCGCGGACTTCGCGTTCATCGTTTGGCCGCTTGACGCTGACGTGGCCCTCTTCCATAATAACCGAGATCGAGGGGTGAACGCTGTGTTGCAGTTGACCCTTCGGCCCCTTCACCGTGACTTCCTGCCCGTCGATGGTGATGTCCACCTTTGCGGGAAGAGTAATGATTTTATTGCCAATACGAGACATAGTTCGTTCTCTCTCTAGTCGTTAGCGACTAGCCTCTAGCGTCTAGCCACTTGCTGAAAAGCTAGAGGCTAATGGCTAGTGGCTAACCGCTACCTTACCACACGTAGCAGAGGACTTCGCCGCCGACGCGCTGCCGACGCGCTTCCTGCGCCGTCATGACACCGCGAGGCGTGGTCACAATGGCGATGCCCGTCCCGCTCAAAACGCGCGGGAGGTCTTTGCGGTTGCGGTACACACGGCGGCCCGGCTTGCTCACGCGCTCGATGTTGGTAATAACCGGGCGGCGGTCACGGCGCGAACCGTAATACTTGAGCGTCACTTCCAGCAGGTTGCCGGGTTTCGACTCAGTAACGGTGTATTCCTCGATAAAGCCCTCTTCTTTAAGAATGCGGGCGATTTCGACCTTGATTTTGGAAAACGGAATCTGGACGGACGCATGACGCGCCAACAACCCGTTCCGAATACGGGTAATCAAATCTGCAATCGGATCGCTTGTCAACGCTTATCGCCCCTTTACCAGCTTGACTTCGTTAGACCGGGAATCTGGCCGCGCAGCGCCATTTCGCGCAGGCAAATACGGCACAGCCCGAAGCGGCGATAGTAAGCGCGTGACCGGCCACAGCGCTGGCAGCGATTGCGTACCCGCACTTCAAACTTACGTTTCTTCTCACGGTCAATGAGTGCTTTTCTTGCCATAACCTATGTTCCTCTAGCTCTCGCAGTTCACCATCTAGCCAACGTTGTACAAACGAAGTTTGCGGTTAGCTATCGCGGAAGGGCATCCCTAGCATCTTCAACAGCCGCCGACCCTCTTCGTCAGTCTTGGCGGTGGTGACGATGGTGATTTCCATGCCACGCACCTTATCAATCTTGTCGTAGTTGATCTCTGGAAAGGCCAACTGTTCACGCAGGCCGACGGTGTAATTGCCGCGCCCATCCAGCACTGGCGGCACACCGCGAAAGTCGCGGATACGCGGCAGCGTTATGTTGATGAGACGATCCAGCAGCGCCCACATCTTCTCGCCGCGCAGCGTCACTTTGACACCGATGGCTTTGCCTTCACGCAGCTTAAATGTAGCGATACTGTTCTTCGCCTTCGTAATAACCGGCTGCTGGCCGGTGATGATACGCAGGTCTTCCACCGCTGCGTCAAGCGCTTTGGCGTTGTCCACCGCTTCGCCCACGCCAATGTTGACGACGAGCTTTTCAATGCGGGGAACCTGCATCACGTTGTCGTAACTGAACTCTTGACGCATCGCGGCCACAATTTCGTCGTGGTAGCGCGTCTGCAAATGGTTCGTAACGGCCATCTTGTACTATCCTCGATTACTCAATGTCCGCGTTGCACTTGCGGCAAACGCGCACTTTATACTCATCATCACGGGTACGGAAGCCCACACGCACAGCCTTGCCACAGCTCGGGCAAACCAGCATCACGTTGGACAAATGGATCGCCCCGTTGAACTCGACAATTTGCGCGGGCACTTGCTGCCGCCCGGCCTGCCGCGCCTTCTGATGCTTCTTGAGCAGGTTTACACCCTGCACCACCACGCGGTCTTCCTTCGGCAGCACGGACAAGACTTCGCCGCGCTCCCCCACATCTTTCCCGGCGACCACTTCAATCTGATCGCCCTTCTTTATACGCTGCATCTTGCTTACCTCTTTATCTCATGTGGTCAGTTATAAGTTTTCAGTTATCAGCTTGATTTTCTAACTGACGACTGACAACTGATAACTCCTACAGAGTCTCCGGCGCGAGTGACACAATTTTCAGGAAACCCTTGTCGCGCAGTTCACGCGCCACCGGCCCGAAAACGCGAGTGCCACGCGGGTTCGTGAGATCGTCGGCCAGAATTACGGCGGCGTTGTCATCGAACTTGATGTACGAGCCATCGCTCCGGCGGTATTCCTTCGCCACGCGCACGATCACCGCACGCACGACCTGACTCTTCTTCACGCTGCCCTGCGGCGTAGCGGATTTCACCGTCGCCACCACAACGTCACCAACACTGCCGTACTTGCGCGTCGAACCGCCAAGGACATGGATGACCAGAATCTCCTGAGCGCCGGTATTATCGGCTACTTTCATGCGTGATTCTTGCTGAATCATGATTTCTGTTCTTCCTCGTCCTTAGCGCCGCCATCTTCAGCAGGCACTTCGCCTGCTTCAGGTTCAGAGGCAGCGACCACTTCTGGTTCGGTGTTGGCAGCCGCTTCAACGACTACTTCCGTCTCGGCAGGCGCTTCGACCACAGCAGTTTCCGCGACCACTTCTGGTTCGATGTCGCCAGTCGCTTCAACGACTACTTCCGTCTCGGCAGGCGCTTCGACCACAGCAGTTTCCGCAACCACTTCTGGTTCGATGTCGGCATCTGCTTCTACATCTGGAACGGAAGTGATGACAGAGGCGGGAACATCAGTTTCAACTTCCGACGCCACGAAATCTGCGTGACCCGTCGCCAAAACTTCTTCCACAACCCAGCGCTTGTTCTTGCTCATGGGCTTGCTCTCGACAATACGCACAATCGCGCCGACTTCGATGGCGTTACTTTCGTCGTGCGCCATCACCTTCTTGGTCGTGCGAACGACCTTCTTGTAAATCGGGTGAATTTTACGACGCTCAAGAGCGACAGTCACCGTCTTTTCCATTTTGTCACTAACGACGCGGCCCACGAGCCGCCGACGATTGTTGGCCATTATTTCTTGCCACCTTTCTTGCTCTTCTCACGAGGGGCGCTCGGTTGATTGCCCTGTTGGGCGGCAAGTTCGC
This sequence comes from Anaerolineae bacterium, assembly GCA_014379235.1. Lineage (GTDB taxonomy): Bacteria > Chloroflexota > Anaerolineae > Aggregatilineales > Phototrophicaceae > JACMMD01. The sequence goes on along the minus strand of JACMMD010000472.1, from coordinate 5,609 downwards.
GTTCACGCACAACCAACTTAATGCGCGCAATGTCGCGTCGGGTGCGGCGGATAGCGTTCATGTCCTCAAGCTGGCTCGTCGCTGCCTGAAAGCGCAGGTTGAAAACCGCTTCTTTCTGGTCTTCCAGCGAGTTCAGCAGGTCTTCGTCGGACAGCGCCCGGATTTCAACGATATTCATGACTAAATCTCCTGCCCTGAAATAGGATCCATGCGGCGGACGATCTTAGTCTTGATGGGCAGCTTGGCCGCCGCGAGACGCAGCGCCTCGATGGCTTCTTCCTGCGTGATACCGCTCATCTCGAACAGAACGCGGCCCGGCTTAATCACCGCAACCCAATGGTCAACCGCGCCCTTGCCTTTACCCATGCGGGTTTCGGCAGCTTTCTTGGTGACAGGCTTATCAGGGAATACCCGGATGTAGACCTGACCACGACGCTTGATATAGCGCACCATCGAACGGCGTGCAGCTTCGATCTGGCGACTGGTCAGCCATACAGGTTCAAGCGCTTGCAGTCCGTACTCGCCAAACTGCACCACCGCGCCACGTAGGGCCACGCCCTTCATGCGTCCGCGCATTTGCTTCCGATATTTGACACGTTTTGGCATTAACATAGTTAGTTCTCCTGCTCCAGACCGCCTACTGGCCGGGCCTACGAGTTGTAGGTTTCGCCCCGTTCACGCGGTTCGCTGCTAGGCGCTGGCGGCGTGGCCTGGACTTGATCGGTGAGCTGATCGCCCTTGTAAATCCACACTTTGATACCGATGCGCCCGAACGTTGTCAGCGCTTCGGCAAAGCCATAGTCCACGACGGCACGCAGCGTATTGCGCGGGATGCGCCCTTCGCTCTGCCATTCACGACGAGCCATGTCTGCGCCCGCCAAACGTCCACTCACTTCAATACGAATGCCCTGCGCCCCTTGCCGCATCGCTTGGCCGATAGCGCGCTTGATAGCGCGGCTGTGGCCGATACGACGCTCCAACTGGCTGGCGATACCTTCCGCCACCAGTGTCGGGTCGAGGTCAGGCTTTTCGATCTCGACGGCTTCCACGCGGGACTTCACGCCGGTGAGGGCAGTCAATCCATCGCGCAGTGCCTTGATCGAGTCGCCCTTACGCCCGATGACAATACCGGGGCGGGCGGTGTGAACGTAGACAATCACCTGCTGCGGGAAGCGCTCGATTTCGATGCGCGAGATGCCAGCGTGGGCCAGTTCTTTCTTGAGCCACACCCGAATCTTGCGATCTTCTTGCAGGCGGTCAACATACTGCCGACCTTCTGCGTACCAGCGCGCGTCCCAGTCACGGTTGATCTTTAGACGAAAACCGATTGGGTTTACTTTACGTCCCATAAGCTATTCCTCTTCTCGCTCTCCCAACACGACGATCAGGTGGGACGTGCGCTTCACACGCGGCTTATAGCGTCCCCGCGCACCAGCCTTAAAACGCTTGAGGCGCGGCCCTTCATTTGCATAGATGCGCGTAATGAACAGGTTCGCGCGCTCTAATTCGAAATTGTTCTCGGCATTTGCAATCGCCGATTTCAACACTTTGGTGGCCAGTTTCGCGCCCTTCTTAGGCATGAATTCCAGCACCGTAATCGCCTGCTCCGCCGCCAGCCCGCGCACTTGGTCGATGACCAAACGCAGCTTTTGTGGGGAAATACCTAAGTTAGTCGCTTCTGCTCGGACTTCCATCGTTACGCCCCCTACTTCTTCTTCTCGTTCAAATGGCCTCTGAACGTGCGCGTGGGAGCGAACTCACCAAGCTTGTGTCCGACCATATTCTCGGTGATGAAGATGGGAACGTGATGCTTGCCGTTATGGATGCCGATTGTGTGGCCGACCATCTGCGGGAAGATGGTGCTGGCGCGGCTCCATGTACGAATCACGACACCCTTCTTATTCTGGGCGTTCAGGCGTTCGACCTTGACCAGAAGTTTCGGGGCGATATAGGGCCCCTTCTTCAATGAACGTGACATGTTCTTTTACCTCGATACTTTAGCGATCAGCATTTCAGCTTGTCAGCGATTCAGCAGTTCAGCGTTTGGCTGACAAGCTGACGGCTGACTAGCTGATGGCTGTCTTAGCGCCGCTTGCCACGACGACGGACGATAAAGCGGTCAGTGCGCTTGTTGGTGCGGGTACGCTTACCGAGAGCAGGCTTACCCCATGGTGTCTTGGGGCCGGGCAAACCGACACCAGTACGACCTTCACCACCGCCGTGAGGATGGCTGCTAGGGTCCATCGCGCTGCCGCGAACCGTTGGCCGCCAGCCCATCCAGCGCTTGCGCCCGGCTTTACCGAGCTTGACGTTGCCATGATCGGTGTTGCCGACCTGTCCAATCGTCGCCATGCAGCGCTCGTGGATTAAGCGAACTTCGCCGCTTGGGAGGCGAACCTGAGCATAAATGCCCTCTTTCGCCAACAACTGCGCCGAAACGCCAGCCGCACGAGCCAACTGCCCACCATGACCCGGTTGCAGTTCGATGTTATGAATCTGCGTACCTACCGGGATCGAGCCGATTTGCAGCGCGTTACCCGGCTTGAGTTCTGCGCGGGTGCCGTTGCCGATGTTGTCGCCAACACGCAGACCCAGCGGCGCAATGATATAGCGTTTTTCGCCGTCTTCATACTGTACCAACGCAATGCGCGCCGAGCGGTATGGATCGTACTCGATGGACAGCACTTGAGCGAGAGCGTTAACCTTATCGCGCTTGAAGTCGATAATACGATAACGCCGCTTATTGCCGCCACCACGATGCCGCACCGTGATGCGTCCCCTGTTATTGCGTCCACCCTTGCGGCGAATGACTTCCGTCAAAGACCGCTCAGGCTTGGATTTCGTGATCTCCTCAAAGGAGTGGCCCGCCATTCCTCGACGACCCGCCGAGGTGGGCTTGTAGACTTTTACCGGCATAATTTCGCTACCTTATCCGTTACACGTCGAACAGCTTGATTTCGTTGCCCGCAGCAAGCGTGACAATCGCCTTCTTCCACTGCTTAGAGCGCATGTACCAATTGCGACCCCGGCGACCACGTTTGGCGGGCATAACCATCGTCCGCACATTCGTGACATTCACTTCAAAAAGGATTTCAACAGCCTCTTTGATCTGAATTTTGTTCGTTCCGCCCCCAACCTCGAACACATATTGGTTGAGGGTTTCGGACATCACCGTGGATTTCTCGGTGACGACAGGGCGCAGCAGCACGTCGTAAATGCTTGTCTCGGCCATAATTACTTCTCCAGCCCCCAGATGCGCTTAATCACGTCAAGAGCATCCATCGGCACAATTACCTTGTCGTGCTGCAAAAGATCACGAATGTTCAGATAGCCCGCGTGTAGCAGTTGCGCGTTATCGAGGTTGTGAACGCTGAGTTGAACGTTTTCGTTCTTCTCTCCATAGAGAACCAGCGTCTTGACATCATTGCCGCCCGTTAGAGCGTTGATGATGCGGCGCATGTCTTTGGTCTTGGGCGCGTCTAGCGACAAGCCCTGAACAAACACCAACTGTCCATCCCGCGCCAGAACCGTCAGCGCACTGCGAATGGCAGCACGGCGCATCTTCTTTGGCATGTGTTTGGTGTACTTGCGCGGACGAGGGCCAAATGCTTGACCACCGCCAACGAAAATCGGCGCGCTCTTGGCACCATGCCGCGCACGGCCCGTACCCTTTTGACGATACCATTTGGCCGTCGTCATGCGAACTTCACCGCGTGTCAGGGTGTTGTGTGTACCTAAGCGAGCGTTGGCCATCTGGCGAACGAATGCCTGATGCATCAACCCTGTGTTGATCGTCGCTTCAAAAATTTCGGCGGGCAGATCAATGGTATTAATCTGCTTGCCCGTTTGGTCTAGAACTACTGCTTGCATCGCCATATACTCCTCTTACACCGCGTTAGCGGCGCACCCGCGCGGGCTTGACCATGACAACGCCGCCCTTTGCGCCGGGGATTGACCCCTTAACAGCGATCAGGTGACGCTCCGCATCAACGACGATCACTTCGACGTTTTGCGCCGTTACGCGGTCATTGCCCATATGCCCCGCCATACGCTGGCCGGGAAGGGTACGTCCGGGGGTGGTGGCGCTGCCGACTGAACCGGGAGCGCGCACACGGTCAGATGCACCGTGCGTCTTGGGCTGACGCTTGAAATGATGGCGCTTGATCGTGCCAGCAAAACCGCGACCCTTGCTCGTGCCGATGACATCGACACGTTCGCCCTTTTCAAACACGTCCACCGTGATCTGCTGGCCTTCTTCTACATCCACTTCGCCGTTCCTCACGCGGAATTCGCGTAGATGGCGCAGCGCAGGCAGGTTGTTGCGGCGCAGGTGGCCGAGCTGGCCTTGCGTCAGGCGCTGCGGCTTGGCTTCGCCAAAACCGAGTTGGATGGCCACATAGCCATCGCGTTCGCCATTACGAACCTGCGTCACGTAGCAGGGGCCGGCCTGAATAACGGTGACCGGGATAGCATTACCCTGCTCGTCAAAAACTTGGGTCATGCCCACTTTTTTACCAATGATACCCTTCATACATGCCTCCGAGAGGGTCAGGTGGGGTTAAGACCTGTCGCCCCCTTTTACTCGTGCCAACGATCACGACGCGACTACGCGCCCTGTTCGGACACGCTAGATTTTGATCTCAATGTCCACGCCCGCCGGCAGATTCAAACGCATCAACGTGTCGATGGTCTTGCTGTCAGGGTCGAGCACGTCAATCAAACGCTTGTGCGTGCGAATCTCAAAATGTTCCTGCGAGTCCTTGTCGATGAACGGCGAACGCCGCACGGTAAAACGCTCGATGCGCGTTGGCAGCGGCACGGGGCCGACCACTCTTGCACCGGTGCGCTCTGCCGTTTCGACAATGCGCTGCGCGGACTGGTCCAGAACCCGGTGATCGTATGCCTTTAACCGGATGCGGATTTTGTGCTTAAACATAGTCTAGTTCTCTGCCTCTTTGCCAACGCTGCTGGCGCTTGTCTGCTGCCACCGTGTGTAAGGGCGCAGTACGAACAAGTTCGACTAGCTGCGCCCTTACGGTGATTTGCTCTACAATTGTACGGTGGGTTATTCGATGATCGACGTGATCACGCCTGCGCCGACGGTCAGACCGCCTTCACGAATGGCGAAGTTCGAACCCTTTTCCAGCGCTACCGGGATAATCAGTTCGACTTCCAGATTCACGTTGTCGCCGGGCAGAACCATTTCCACGCCTTCGGGCAGGGTGACGGTTCCGGTGACATCCATCGTGCGGATGTAGAACTGTGGGCGGTAGCCCGTGAAGAATGCCTTGTGACGCCCGCCCTCATCTTGGCGCAGAACGTACACTTCGCTCATAAACTTACGGTGCGGGGTGATGCTCTTGGGCTTGGCCAAAACCATACCACGCTCGACTTCTTCACGCTGAGTACCACGCAGGAGGATACCCGCGTTGTCGCCAGCTTCAGCGGCGTCGAGTTCCTTGTGGAACATCTTGATACCGGTGACGATGTTTTTAATGCTCTCATCGCGCAGTCCGATAATCTCGATTTCTTCGCCCTTCTTCAACGTACCGCGCTCAACACGGCCCGTCACCACCGTACCACGACCCTTGATCGAGAACACATCCTCG
>JACMMD010000471.1 GCA_014379235.1 Anaerolineae bacterium | reverse complement strand
GCACACGATAGTCACGCACATGCAAATACTCAGCATCACCCGCCGAAAAGGTCTCCCAATCGACCTCTTTGTACATGCGCTCCAACTTCGAATCAGGCAGTCCATGTTCAAGAATACTGTCGGGTTTTTCGGGGTTGAAACGCCGCCGATTCTTCCGCAGCGATTCTTCATAGGGCACGTCGATATGCAGCGCTGCCGCCTGCTGCAAGATGCTGTCACTCAAATACGAATAGGCCGTTTTATAGCCGCCGTGTTCTGTCCCGCGAGAGAACTCCACCAGCACCGTATCCGTCTCGTGAATTTTCGGCTGATCGCGCACGAGCTTGGTGTAGTCGAGGCTCAAGCGCTCGATGAGCAGATGCCACATTTCTTCGTACAGAAAATACCCATCCGCCGTGCTGTGCAAGCGCGGCTTGTTGAAGCGCTTTTCGAGAAGGTCATCTTCTTCGAACCACGTCCACAGCATCGGGAAATCATCGAGTTCATGCAGGCGTCCCAGACGAAAGCGTTCGCGCCGCAGATCATCTGGCAGTCCGCGCAAGAAGTCGATCACCTCGCTTTTACCTGCCGCCGGACGCCCATTCAATATCACAATTGGAAATAGTTCCACAACAGTCACCCTCTGCCCTATCCAGTCTTCAATAACAGGGTTTATGCTAACGCCTCTTGGCGTTCGGTGTTAAGAGAGTTGGTTATTTTTCACAAAGGAATGGTCGCGTTTATAGGCGCGTTGAATTTGCGCCGCCTTCTATTTGGTAATAAAATCTTTATTAAGAGGCGTTCGTGTCGCAGTCACGATTCTTGCGACGGTGGCAATGTTTTTTATGCATCGCCTTGAAAGTGGCTTAACGGTGCTTTCGTATACTGAACGTCTGCGAAGCACTGCAATCGGAGGAAAAACGGTACGATGTTTAAGAAATCCCTTTCTGTCTCGTTCGTTTCATTGGTTGTTCTCGGCTTGCTGTCGTTCTCCGGCGTCATGGCACAGAGCGATATCGGTACGCCAGAAAATCCCATTCAAGTCTACTTTGTTCCATCAGTAGAAGCTCAGGTCATCGTGTCCGGCGGCGAAGTGATGGCTGCGGCGCTGAACGAAGCGACTGGTCTGACCTTTGAAGTCGCCGTCCCTGCTTCCTACGCGGCCACAGTCGAAGCCATGTGCGCTTCACCGGATAACTCGATTGGCTTCATCCCGGCGGCGGGCTACGTCATCGCCAACAATCGCTGCGGCGTTGAAGTTGCGGCGGCGGCAGTTCGTCGCGGCTGGCCCGTCTACTGGGCGGCTTACATCGTCGCCCGTGACAGTGACATCTACACCTTTGGCGACCTCGAAGGCCGTACGTGGGGCTATCCCGATGCCGCTTCGACATCCGGTTTCATCGTCCCATCGGCAGAGTTGGGCGCGGCAGGCATCACCCCCGGTGAAGGCATCCAAACCGGCGGCCACAACCAGACGGTGCAAGCAGTCTATGATGGCGAAGTCGATTTCGGCACGACGTTCTACAGCCCGCCCGTAATGCCGGGTGCACGTTGGGGCATTGGCGACATGCCAGAGCCTTACGACCTGTCCATCGACGAAAGCTATGTCGGTGAAGATGGCAACCTGTATGTGGGCGACATCCAGATTCTCGATGCGCGTCAAAACCTGCGCGAGACCGCGCCGGATGTCATCGACAAAGTTCGCATCCTGCGTATCAGCCAACCCATCCCCAACGACACCATGAGCTTCGGCCCGGACCTCCCCGAAGAACTGCGTACACAAATCCTCGATGCGCTGATCGCCTTCGCGGAAACGGACGGTTGGGCAGAGTCCATCGGCAGCGAAG
>JACMMD010000470.1 GCA_014379235.1 Anaerolineae bacterium | reverse complement strand
GTTGCTTTGGGGATGCCGAGCTTCGCGGCGGTTTCACGGGCGGCAGCGACGTTGATGTCGGCAATGGCACTGACGTTGGCTTCGGGGGTACGCAGCGCGAGAACTTCGGCGTGGAGCTTGCCGATGCGCCCCGCGCCGATCACTCCAATATTGATGGACATGGATAAATAGCCTTTAGCTTTTGGTCATTAGCGTTTAGCAAAAGAAATATGCCGGGATTATAGCGGATTTTGGCGTTAGCATGTCAGGGCGTTCAGTTGAACGCCCCTACAAAATGCCCCGAACCACAAAGGGCAGGTCTCAGACCTGCCCCTACACTTTCTCGGTACTATAAGTCGAACTCACTGAGTTTGACCGGGCGGTTCTCTTTGATTGACTTGAGCGCGGCGAGGGCCATCACCACCGGAGCGCGGCCATCCGCGCCTGTCACGGGGACGGGCGTATCGTTAGTGATGGCATCGACAAAGGCCTGCATCTCGATGGCGTAGGCGTTGGCATAACGCTCAGGGAAGAAATACAGCGGGTTCGGGCTGTGAATACCGTTGGCATCATTGAGTACGGTTCGGTTCGCGGTCTGATTATCGGTGCTGACCGCGCCTTTGGGGCCCAGAACTTCGGCGCGCTGATCGTAACCATAAACCGCGCCGTAGCTGTTATCAATCACGCCGAGCGCACCACTCTCGAAACGCAGCATGGTCATGGCGGTATCGACGTGGCCGAAATCGGCGTAATACGGTGCAACCAATACCGAGGCCGCCGCGTAAATCTCTGTAACCGGACTATCCATCAAGAAGCGCACCATGTCGAAGTCGTGAATGGTGGTTTCCATCAGCAGTCCGGCGGAGTGCTGTAAATGCTCCATCGGCGCGGGTTCAGGGTCGCGGCTGGTGATGCGAATCAGGTGCGGCTCACCGATTTGGCCGGACGTGATGACTTCGCGGGCATAGCAAAAGTTGGGGTCGAAGCGGCGGTTGAAGCCGATTTGCAATTTCACGCCTGCTTTTTCGACAGCGGCCAAGGCTTCGTCGATGCGGGCGAGGTTATAGTCGATGGGCTTCTCACAGAAGATATGCTTACCGGCCTGCGCGGCTTCGATGATGTACTGCGCGTGGGTGTCGGTGATCGAGCAGATGGCGACAGCGTGAACATCAGGGTTGGCCAGCATGTCGCGGTGCGTATCGCTGACATTGGGGATACCAAGCTTGGCGGCGGTTTCTTGGGCGGCGGGTAGATGCGTATCCGCGATGGCGAACGCGCTTGCACCCTGTACCTGTGTAGCGATGTTTTCGGCGTGGATGCGGCCAATACGTCCCGCGCCAATAATGCCGATGTTGATGGTCATCAGTAGCCTCATTTATGCTGGTAGCGATTAACCGATAAATTCTAGCGGGTTGTTGTGGTTCGCACACTAAAATGATTGTGGTTTAGGAGATTAAGCCTGTGTCTCAATCGACTGGTTCAGTTTCGACGCTGCGGCTCACTCCGATATTCATCGGCATGTGCGTGTTGGTCGGTTTGATTATCGGCGTGTTGACCATCGTCCTGCAAAAATTGCTGCCGGACAGTGTTATTCAATTGGCGAATTCGGGCGCGGTGTGGTCTATCGTCGCGTTTGTGATCGGGCGCAAGGTTGGATCATGGCGCATCGCTGCTATCGGTGGTTTTGTGGCGCTAGTGGGTGAGGTTGCAGGCTACTACCTTGTTGCGTACTTTGCTGACTTGATGGACATCTCAACGGGCACACTGGCGGTCATCGGCTTATGGTTGGTGATCGCGTTGGTCGCCGGCCCGTTGTTTGGATGGGCGGGCTATGTTTCGGTACACGGGCAAGGACTGCGGCAAAAGATCGGCATCGCTTCGTTGGGCGGGGTTTTCATTGGCGAGGGGTTATATCTGATGAGCATCCAGCCCAAGCCAAATACGGGGTTGCTGTGGCTGGTGATCGCCATCGTTGTCACGCTGCTGTTGACGTGGAAAAGCAGCGAACGGATGCGAATCTGGTTAATCACGATAGCATTAGGGCTGTTATTCTTTGGCGGCGAACAACTTCTGGTGCTACTTGACCAACTAAGAGCGCAGAGCTTTTAGCCGTAAAGTCCTCGTCATATGGGGCGACCCACGATGGCGATACCTGACGTGAACGCAATTGCCGGGTCGCCCCTACAAAATGGTATCCTTGCGACACTACAGGTTGAACTTATCTGATGGAGATATAAATGACTACTCTCGGACGCTTTCGCCACCTGACGCAGTGCAGCACCGCTAACGGGCATTTCGTGGTGCTGGCGATTGACCATCGCGGCGCGATTCAGCATAACGGCAGCTATTCTGACGCGGAGTTTGCTGCGTTCAAGGCAGAAGTGATAGCCCATTTACTGCCGTCATGCAGCGCGGTTTTGACCGATCCCGATTTCGGCTTTCCGGCGATTGTGTCCGGCGCGTTGAGTGGTAAAGCGGGGCTGCTCGCGCCGCTCGAAGTCACCGATTACAGCATTCATCCTACCGAACGCCCCCTCAAGCGCATCCCGAATTGGTCGGTGGAGAAGATCAAACGCTATGGCGGAACGGGCGTGAAGGTGCTGGTGTTCTATCACCCTGATGCGCCTAATGCGGCCAGCTTGCGCGATGAAGTGGCGGAAGTGCTGGATGAGTGTGCAAAGGTCGACATTCCTCTGTTCCTCGAACCGATTGCGTTCTCGCTGGAAACGGGTTCACGCGATAGCATCCCCAACGCGGAACTGCGTCAGGTCGTAGTGGAGAGCGCAAAGGTGTTTTGCGAGATGGGCGTGGACGTGTTGAAGGCGCAGTTTCCGCTGGACGCGGCGCAGAGCATTGACGAACGTGAATGGAGCGCGGCACTCAAGGAATTGGACGACGCTTGCGGAAATACACCGTGGGCGCTGTTGAGCGCGGGCGTAAGCTACGATGTGTTTCGGCGGCAGGTGGTGCTGGCGTGTGAGGCCGGCGCAAGCGGCGTTATCGGTGGTCGGGCGATCTGGGCCGAAGCAGTAACGCTGCCTCAAAATGAGCGAGAAGCTTGGCTGGCGACCACTGGCAAACAACGCATGAACGATCTGGCGATGATCTGCGCGGCAGCGGCGAAGGATTGGCGGGCGCGGGCACCGCTTGGCAGACCGGAGATGAGCGCGGGCTGGTATGTATAGGCAAATAGAAAACGGTCAACTTATAGGTTGGCCGTTTTGTTGAGTTTAAATCAAAAGCTGCTGACAGAACCAATCAATAAAGGGAAGGTGTGCGGTGCAGGAGTGCGATGGTACTACAGGGTGACGGTAGGTTGAGTACGGTGAACGCGTGCGTGAGTGCAATGTCGTGCGACGTTGTTGATGGTTGCAATTGTGTTTTTGCTGCAATGTCGTGCGATAGTTCCGCAGTGAGCAGCGATGTACCGTCAGATTGTTTCAGCGTTAGCTTGATGTTATTCAGCTATGCCAGTAGCTTGATTACAGTTTATTGTGACAATGACTTCATGTCAATAG
>JACMMD010000469.1 GCA_014379235.1 Anaerolineae bacterium | reverse complement strand
GAACATCGCTCCCTAGACCGAACGGGACGCGGCGGCGGATACATAGCTTGGGCACTGAGTTCACTGGTAAGTGGACAGATCGTCTCGGAAACGGCGCTGGTGATCTACAGCGACCTGTTGTTCTTGAGCATGGGCATCGTCATCGGCATCCAGCGCAAGCAAATTGTCTGCATCTTGCAGGTCGTCTATAACGCAGGTGATGGCTTTGGACAGCGCATGAAACGCCGCCCGGAGCGTAAGCCGCGCAAAACCCGCGAACGAATCGACAAGCGAACAGGTAAGCCGGAGATGGTCACACCTTCGACCAATCTCGATTCGGCGCTCGAAGCAGCGCTGGTTGCCGTCGAAGAAGATGCCGAAGTGCAAGCACAGCAAGCCGCGCTTAAACGGCTTCGCACGGGCGAGATCATGCGTATCCGTCCCAATCTGGCGGATATACCGCCGTCGCAGCGACCCGGCGCGATGCCGAACAGTCCGACGGACACAGCCCGCAGCACTCGTGTGATCGAAATGCCGCAGCTTGACGTGACCGCTGCGATTGTCGCTGCCAGAGCAGATGGCACGGTGACAACCGATAAGCCATCCATCACGGACACGGGAGAAACCCGCGAGTTCCTACCTCGCCGTGAACGTATCGTCGTCGGTGAGTTTAATGCCATCGGCACGTTGAAGGGCAAACGCGGCAAAGACGGTACGCAGTCCGTCGAGCGCCCCGATGGCCGCCTGAAACGCTTCTTCTCCGTACAGGAAATGAAAGAAGCCAAGCGCGTGGGGCGGCGCAAGGGTGATATGCCACCGCTCGAAATCTTGCGCGATCTGCCGATTGAGCTGCCGGAAGAATCCGAGATCAACACAAACGTCGTGCTGATCGAAAATACGCTGCTGGAATTTGACATCGACATCGACGTGGTGGACGTGCGTATCGGCCCGACGGTCACGCAGTACGCCGTCCAGCCCTTCAAAGAGATTCCTGACGAAGAAGGCGCGCTCACGCCGCAGCACCGCACTCGCATCAGCAAGATCGCATCGCTGGCCAGCGACCTCGCGCTGACGCTCTCCGCCAAGCGCCTGCGTATGGAAACGCCCGTTCCAGGCCACACGTACATCGGCATCGAAGTGCCCAACAAGAAACCGAGTACGGTAGCGCTGCGTTCGGTTTATGAGAGCCGCACCTTTTTCGATGCGCTGCAAAAGGCCAAAACGCCGCTGATGATTCCGCTTGGCCGCGACGTTTCCGGTACACCTGTCGCAATGGATATTGGCGAGATGCCGCACGTCCTTATCGCCGGAACGACGGGTTCAGGTAAATCCGTGGCCATCGCCGCGATGACTACCGCGCTGGTGCTGAACAACGCGCCGGATGAGGTCAAGCTGATTTTGCTCGACCCGAAAATGGTGGAGTTGAGCCGCTTCAACGGACTGCCGCATCTGCTCGGCCCCGTAGAAACCGACCTTGATCGCATCATCGGCGTGCTGCGCTGGGCTACCCGCGAGATGGACAGGCGCTACGAGATTTTGGAGCGCACCGCCAGCCGTAATCTAGCGACGTACAATCAGAAGCGCGCCAAAGATGCCGAACATCTGCCATTCATGGTCATCATGATCGACGAAATCGGTGACTTGATGCTCTCGCGCCCCGAAGAAACCGAGCATACCGTCACTCGCTTGGCACAAAAGGCCCGCGCCGTCGGTATGCATCTCGTCGTCGCCACGCAGCGTCCAAGCGTGGACGTTATCACGGGTCTGATTAAAGCCAACTTCCCGGCGCGTGTAGCCTTCTCGGTTGCTTCCGGCGTGGACTCGCGGGTTATTCTTGACAGCATCGGCGCGGAAACGCTCATGGGCAAAGGCGACATGCTGTACCTAGCGCCGGACGCTGCCGGCCCGCGCCGTTTGCAGGGCTGCTATGTCTCCGACGACGAAGTGCGCGCCATTGTCGATTGGTGGAAAACGTGGCACAAAGATCAAATTGCGAAGGGCAAATCGGAGCGCATCTATAACGGGCCATGGGAACGCGCTCTCACCCGCCGCGAACTGCTCTCCGAAACCGACCCGATGCTCGAAGACGCGATTGGTCTGTGTATTGCTGAGGGCGAAGCATCAGCGTCGTTGATTCAACGCAAACTGAACATCGGTTATCCGCGCGCTGCACGCATCATGGATATGCTTGAAGAACTCGGCATGGTGGGCGAAGTGAAAGCAGGCGGACGCAGCCGCGAGGTATTGATTAAACCGGGCCAAGACCCGTTCAAGGATGTCATCGACAAGCGGACGAAGAATACCTAGAGAAAACAATGGGGCGAACCTATGTGTTCGCCCCATGAAACCGCAGCTCAGATACAAGTCTTCTAGCCGGAGATTTCAATCTCAGGTCAAAGTCTCAGTTAAGATGCCAGCGGCACGACGACCTCAGGCGTATCGTTACCCGGCTTGTTCACCAGTTTTGAGACCTCATAGGCTTCCATCTGGCTCTCGTCATAGGGCTTCATTAGCTTAACGAGCGGGTCGATTACTTCGCTGTCAGACAGCCACAAGCTATAATCTTTCGGGTCGAGAATGACCGGCATCCGGTTGTGAATCTCGCTCATCAAGTCGTTGGGTGTCGTCGTCAAAATCGTCGCCGAGCGGATTTCATCGCCGTCTTTGCTATGCCACACTTCCCACAAGCCCGCGAACGCGAACGGCTCGAAGCCGTTTAGATGAATGAGCATCGGCGATTTACCATCGTCGCGCTGCTGCCACTCGAAAAAGCCATTCGCTGGAATCAAACAGCGCCGCCGCTTGAATGCCGCACGGAACGATGGCTTTTCGTGAGCCGTTTCCGCACGAGCATTAATCATTTTGTTGCCCATCGACG
>JACMMD010000468.1 GCA_014379235.1 Anaerolineae bacterium | reverse complement strand
GCAACTGTCGCGCGATTTCAATCATTCGCTCCTGAGTGGCAGGAGAAATGTTGAGTCGAAGGTCTTCTTGTGAGGAGGTTTCGTCAAGTCCCTCGCCCCTTGTGGGAGAGGGATTTAGGGTGAGGGGCAATATGAAAGAACGTTACTAGGATAAAAAGTTGATGACTTCTTTAAACCAAACGATTGCTGAAACCAACGTCCCGCAGGGCAGCGTGATGGCGTGGTGGTTGGGCGGAACGGGCTTCGTGTTTAAGACGCCAGCCGGAACTCAGATTTACATTGACCCCTATCTGTCGAACATCGTCGCGGAGATTTTCGGCGCGGAACGCGGCTTTCCAACCCCGATTGAGCCGGAAGATGCGCGCCCCGATCTCGTGATTGCGACTCATTGGCACGAAGATCATCTCGATCCCGGCGCGATTCCGGTCATCGCCAAGCATTCGGACGCGGTGTTCATGTGCCCGCCAAGCGCCCGCTCTCATGCGGTCAGTTGGAAAGTTCCGCCTAATCGAGTGCTGAACATTCAGGCGGGCGAGACGATCACCTTTCGGGATGTGAAAATGCAGATTGTTCCAGCGCGGCACCTCGCCGGAATCCCCGGTTGGGAAGTACCCGACGCGGTTGGCATCATCTTCGATTTCGACGGGCTGCGCGTGTATCACACGGGCGACACCGAATACGACCTGCGGCTGCGGGCGTTGAAGCACGAAAACATCCACGCGGCGGCGCTGGTTATCAACGGCATCACGGGTAATATGGACGCACACGAGGCGGCGATGCTGGCGTGGCAGCTAGGGGTAAAGGTCGCCATTCCGATGCACCATATCCTCTGGAAAGACCCGGCCTATAACGTCGATCAGACACTTGATCCGACATTATTTGACGACACCTATCGCAAGCTCGGCGGCAGCGGGGTCACGCGCAGTCTGGCGGTTGGAGAAGGAATCCACTTGGTAGCGGCGGAATTGATGAATGGAAAATAGAACGATGACGACCCTCAACAAAGAAGAATCGTTGGCGCTGTGGCGCAAGATGCTGCTCATCCGGCGCAGCGAAGAACAGCTCGCTAAATCGTATGCGGCTGGCATGATACCGGGCGCTTGCCATACTTACATTGGCGAGGAAGCTGTGGCCACTGGCGTTTGCGCGCACCTGACCTTTGAGGACGCGGTATTTAGTACGCATCGCGGTCATGGTCATGCGCTGGCAAAAGGCGTCCCGCCGCGTGAATTGATCGCGGAATTGTTCGGGCGTGTGACGGGCTGTTCGCGTGGGCGCGGCGGCAGTATGCACCTGTTTTCGCCGGAAGTCGGCATGATGGGCACAAGCGGCATTGTCGGCCCGTGTATCTTGCAGGCGACGGGTGCGGGCTACAGTTTCAAGCTGCAAAGCATGGATCGGGTGGGTGTGGCCTTTTTCGGAGATGGCGCGGTGAGCAACGGCGCGTTTCACGAAGGGCTGAATATGGCCGCCATCTGGGATTTGCCGACGATCTTCGTTTGCGAAGACAATATGTATGCTACCGAAGTGCCGTTTACGGACGCGACTCGCAATCAAGATGTGGCCGCACGCGCCGCGACTTACGGTATGAACGCGCTGACGGTTGATGGCAACGACGTTGTGGCGGTGTATCAGGCGGCGGGCGAAGTGATACAACGGGCGCGGGCAGGCAATGGGCCATCGCTGCTGCATTGCAAAACCTATCGCACCCGTCCACATTCCGAAGGGATGCGCGACGGCGGTTATCGAACCGTTGAAGAGGTCGAATACTGGAAAGGGCGCGACCCGATCACCACACTAAAGGCGAACATGATCGCTGCTGGACAGGCGTCCGAAGCGGAATTCGAGGCGATTGAGGCGGAGATCAAAGCCGTTGTCGAGGATGCGGCGGAGTTCGCCAAGAACAGCCCATATCCCGACCCCGACACAGCCACCAATTATATTTACAGCGCCCAATGAGGATTAACTGATGCGTGAGATTACATTTACGACGGCTGCCCGCGAAGCACTCACTGAAGAAATGGCCCGCGATCCTCGAATTTTCGTGGTCGGTGAGGGCATCGGTGTGCGCGGCGGCAACTTCAATACCACGCTGGGCTTATACGAGCAGCACGGCCCCATGCGCCTGCGCGATACGCCGATTGTCGAGCGCGGCTTCGTCGGCATGTGTACTGGCGCAGCTATGACAGGGGCGCGTCCGGTTGTGGACTTCATGTTCTTCGACTTCATCCTCGACAGCTTGGGCGAGTTGATTAACCAGACGGCCAAGATGCAGTACATGAGCAGTGGGCGGCTGAAAATGCCGATTGTCCTGCGCGGCAGCATCGGCATCGGCAGCGCGTCGGCAACACATCATTCGGGCAGCTATCTGCCGATGTTCGTGAACATCCCCGGTTTTCGTGTGGTCATACCGACGAATCCATATGACGCGAAAGGGTTGTTCAAAACGGCGCTGCGCGGCGATGACCCTGTTTTGTTCCTCGAACATAAGCTGCTGTTGAATAGCAAAGGTCATGTGCCGGAAGAAGAATACTTTATCCCCTTCGGTCAGGCGGCTATCGTGCGCGAAGGTCAACACGCGACGGTTGTGGCGCTAGGCTCAATGGTGAGGAAGGTGCAGGAAGCCTGTGAC
The DNA here is from genome assembly GCA_014379235.1 of Anaerolineae bacterium. Lineage (GTDB taxonomy): Bacteria > Chloroflexota > Anaerolineae > Aggregatilineales > Phototrophicaceae > JACMMD01. The sequence goes on along the minus strand of JACMMD010000468.1, from coordinate 1,901 downwards.
GAGTTGGCTAAAGAGGGCCTTTCAATTGAAGTGATTGACCCACGAACTATAGCGCCGCTGGATGTGGCTACCGTGCTGCAATCGGTTCACAAGACCGGACGCCTGCTGATCGTGGACGAGAACTTTGGCCCGTGCGGCATCGGCGCGGAACTTTCCGCTCAGGTGATGGAGAGCGGCTTCGATGATCTCGATGCGCCCGTTATGCGCTTGAACGGTTTACATACGCCGACGCCTTACAGCCCTGCGTTAGAGGCCGCCGTCGTGCCTAACACACAAACCATTTTGCAAGCTATTCGTGATTTGCTGGCGGAGTAGGCGATGGCAACCGAAATTGTGATGCCCCGTTTGGGCTGGACGATGGAAGAAGGCACGTTAGTCGAGTGGCTGAAGCACGATGGCGACACCGTTAAAGTCGGTGAAATCATGTTCACCGTCGAGAGTGACAAAGCGCTCAACGAGGTCGAAGCTTTCGAGGACGGTATTCTACGCATCCCGCCGGATTCGCCTGCGCTTGGCAGCGTTATTCCGGTAGGCGGACTGATCGCCTATCTGGTGAAAGCAGGTGAATCTGTCCCGTTTGAGAAGTCTTCGACACCAGCCGCCGCTCAGTCTCCACAGCAATCATTGGCAACCGCGCTATCGCAACCTGTGACCACAGCACCGACAATCAGCAGCACCAACGGTCACGTAATGCCGACGATTTCCCCACGAGCGCGTCGTATTGCCGATGAGCTAGGCGTCGATTGGAAGGCGATCACGGGCAGCGGACGTAGCGGACGTATTATCGAGCGGGATGTACGGGCCGCGCTCAGTCAACAGGCTGCACCAGCAGCGCAAACCTCGCAGCCTGTCGAAATCAGTCCTGTTGCCCGCCGCGCCGCGCAAGAACTTGGCGTTGATCTAACCGAACTCGGCGCAAAAATAGGCGATAGGCGCATCACCCGCGAAGATGTCGAACAAGCGGCGGTTTCACGCTCTGCCGCGCCTGTTTCGCCGCGTAGTGATGGCGATACGCGCATCCCGATTAGCCGTGTTCGTAAAATCACTGCGGAGCGCATGTCGGCCAGTTCGCAAATTACCGCGTCGGTGACGCTAACGACAGAAGTCGACGCAACCGAGTTGGTCAAGCTGCGGAAACAGTTGAAAGGTGATGCTTCGGCGGCGAATCATCCAGTACCGAGCTACAACGATCTGCTGGCGAAACTTTGCTCCGTCGCGCTGGCAGAAATGCCGATGCTCAACGCTCGTTTCGAAGGCAATGAGATCGTCATGTCGATGGCGGTGCATATCGGTATCGCAGTTGATACCGAACGCGGCCTGCTCGTTCCGGTGGTGCGCGATGTGCAGTCAAAAAGCCTGCGCCAAGTCGCAACGGAGTCGGCGGCGTTGATTGAGAGTGCGCGGGCTGGTTCGCTCAAAGCCGACGACATGCGCGGCAGCACGTTCTCGATTAGCAATCTTGGTATGTATGAGATCGACGCCTTCACGCCGATCATCAATCTGCCGGAATGCGCCATCCTCGGCGTCGGACGTATCGTGCCGAAAGTCGTCGTCGTGGACGTTGAAAACGAACTTACCGCTATTCGCCACATGATGTTCTTAAGCCTGACGTTCGATCATCGCTTGGTCGATGGCGCACCATCGGCGCGTTTCTTGCAGCGTATCAAACAGTTCATCGAACAGCCTTATTTATGGCTCGTAGGATAAAAGAGGAAATTTCATGAAACTCGTTACGTTTACTCAAAATGGTGGCGCGGCGCGTGTAGGCGCGCTCAAAGACGATCAAACGGTTATCGACCTCAATCAGGCGAACTCGCGTATCCCTGCCGATATGATCGAATTTCTAAAGGCGGGCATATCGGCGCTGGAACTGGCGCGAACGGTGATCGCGGGAAACCATC
>JACMMD010000467.1 GCA_014379235.1 Anaerolineae bacterium | reverse complement strand
GCCGCCAACCGTGAACTCATTGCCTATGGTCATTCCCTGGAACGGACCAGCCGTGTTCGCACAAAGTCAGCTAATACTCTAGTTGACAAGCCATCAAATCGTGGTACACTTAACTCAAGTATTCAGACAAAGGAAAATGACTAATGTCACTCAATGAATTCGACACACCTCAGAACGCCAGCACCTCCATCCAGACTTATGAAGAAGAATTTGTCCCTCCGAATACGTCGATTTTTCAGGGTTATCCGTGGTTGACTTTCCCGCAAAAGGGAAAGACAAACGGCATGTTTTCAGACCGCCTCAGTAAAGCGGCAAAAGGGCAAGATCCAGTCACAGCCGAACAGTGGTTGACCGTCTCTGAAAATCGTCGCGCTGCGCTGCGGGCGATGCTGGAAGATGTGACCGCGCTCATCGTCAAGGAAAACGGCGAGGTGGTCGAGGAATACTTCTTCTTGCAGCCGCAGATCATTCCGCTGGACACGTACACGGATTGGGATAAGTATCCTGCGCCGACACCAACAGATCCGAAGAAAATGCAGTCGGTCAAACGCGGCGGTCGCCAATTGAACCGCTACGACCCTGTATTAAAGGACACTGTGCTGGAAACAGCGTGCCAATCTTATGACGGACTCGCACCAAACGTTAATTTTATTGGAGAAAACCCATTCACCCATATCGTGAACACACCGTATCACACTGGACTCGGTAAGCCTGTGGCAGTCGGCCCTGACTGCGATCACTGCCCATTTAATGACTGGTCACTATACGGCGGAGAGCCGCCGCAGTGCGGACAGCGCCATGTCTACCTTGCCTTCATGCCTGCCCAGGAAGATATCTTCGGCAACGTCTCGCCAGACCGCATTGTGCTCATCAGTGGCCCTTACAGTGTGCAGGCTGCGCTGAATGGCCCGAAGGCTGGTACGAAGTACGGCTTCGCCTCGCGAGTCATGCAGAGTTTCGAAAAGATTGCGGATCGCAGCGGACGTCAAACAATTCTGGTCGCTGTCGATGAATCGCTGTCGAATATCGACAACCCGCGCCTGATTGTGGGCTTCGCTGAAAACGGCGGCAAGAATGGCAAGAAATCGCTTGAACAGCTTAACGGTCAAGGCTTCGTCGAGGTCAAGGGCGGATCGTTCACAACGCTGGATGCGGTGCGTGAACACGCCGCAAAACTGGTCGCCGAGGGTAAATTGACCTCAGTGTCGCACATGGAAGTAGAACAGGAGAAGTTCCTGTATGCCCCCGATGGGCTGGACAAGGACGTTCACCCGATTGAGATCGTCAGTGTCATTAACAATCACCCCAATAAAGATCGTAAGGCACGCATTCCATTGATGTCGGTCAAGGACGACGAGGGCAACTTCATCTTCCCGGCGCTGTCGCCGCGCATGAAGGAAAAGTTCCTCGCTGCCAAAGCTCGTGCTGCCGAGTTGCACGACAATTGGAAGGCACAGATGCTCGTGAACGCCGCGCTGGTCGCAGAGAAATTGGCCGCTGGCAGCACAGCGCCGCTGCACATCAGCGAAGGCCCTGTTGCCGAAGATGTAATCCCCTCCGAAGACTAAAAAATGGTATAATTGGGAGTACGTTTTGTACTCCCATTTTCTTTCGTAGGATGCCTCTATGTTCGTGATATCAAGCTACGAAGACCTCGCTGAAAAATGGATCGACTTACAACCTGATTCTAAAGAAGCGCATGGGCCGTGCATGATGTGTCCGCCCAACGCTGGCTCACGTTACAACGATGACGGTGTTGCTTTCACCGGCGCTGATCGTTGTTGGGTGCATCCTTATAACATCAAAGCGGGGATTAACTGCCGCGAATGCAAAGCTGCTGGCCGTGGACCTAAAGGCAACGGCTGGTGGCCGATCAATGCAGTGATGCGCAAACTCGGTGCTGAACTTGATGACGATATCGTTGTGACTGAGTTACCGGCCAAGCGCCCCATCCATAATTTGTGGCGCGATGCGCAGGTCGACGCTGCCCACGCTGCAGTTGATTACGATTATTGGATGACGACATGCCGTTGGCCCAAAGACCTTGTCGATCAATTTAAACTCGGCTACGGCAACATGCTCAACGCTGAGATGGGCATGTCGCACCTCATTCCGATGCACCCGCAGCGCCCGAACGAAGACCCTGTTCCCGGCTGGTACATTGCGGCACGCAAGCCAGGGCGCAAAGGCAGCGTGCGTGGCAGCGGTAGCAGCAAAGATTACGTCTGGTTTGTGGAGACAGATCGCAGCAGCGAAACAGTATGCCTCGTCGAATCCGAAAAGAATGTCATTACTGCCGTACATCTTGGCTATAAAAACGCTGTAGCGACGTATGGGTCAGGCAATGTGTACCCTGAATTGATTACGTGGCTGTGGTCGCTTGGCTACCGACACATCGTATTGATGGGCGACACAGGCACAGAGGGCGAACACTTTAATCAAGCGTATGCCAAGTTTGCAACCTGGGCGAAGTTTGATTCAATAAAAGAAATTGCGTGGCCTGTTGGCTTCGGCGACAACTACGACATCACCGACCTCAACCGCGACAAAGACAACGCACGTCATCTGATTGATAGCTGGCTGTCCGATATCTACGTACCCGATGGCGATGCGGTTAGCGCCGACGATGACGAAGTGCTGCCGCTGGAGGTTTTGCGCGGCGAAGGTCCGCAGTCGATCTACGGCATCATTTCGGAGTTCTACAAGTCGTACAAGCCGGGAACGATGTTAAACCTCGTGATGCCGCCCGGAATGGGCAAGACCCATACACTGCTGCGCTTCGTTCAGGAAATCGCAGCCGAGCACAAAACACTCAAACAGATTGAATGGGATGAACTCAATGAACAGCTTGCAGCGGCGCAGGATGAAAAGACTCGCGAAGTTATCGCTGGAAAGCTGGATCGCTTCTCGTTTGCAAGCGTTGCGTGGTTCGGGCAGTATATCGATCAATGGAGTGATCTGGTG
>JACMMD010000466.1 GCA_014379235.1 Anaerolineae bacterium | reverse complement strand
TTCTGGGACATGGTTTGAGAACTCCTTTAGCCACAATAACAACGGCAGCAGACGACCTCAGAAGACAGGAGGCGGGTACAATCAAAAGATTATGATGAGTCCCAAGTATTTGCTTGTGATCGCAAGCATTATTGGAATAATATCGCTAACGAGCGCGGCGTGCCAGCCCACTTTAGTCGCAGGCACGCCCGAAAGCGTCACGGCGCTGCCAGCATCGCTACCGGATACGCCCCGTCCGGCGCGTACTCTTGCCCCGCCGCGAACCTCTCGCAGCATCGAAGCGCGCCCGACGAGTGATCCATCAGCTACAGTATTGATCGCGCCGTTTGTCGCTGCCGGATTGCCCACTGTAGCGCCAGAACTGCTGACTCAGGTTTCCGAGCCAGTCACGCAAGCACAGCCGGGACAGCGCGCCGAACTATTCCTGATCGGGCGTTCGGTGGAAGGACGCGGCATCATGGCGCGGCGTTTCGGCACTGGCGAACGGACGCTGCTGCTGGTCGGCGGCGTTCATGGTGGTTGGGAATCGAATACGGTTTTGCTGCTGAATGAACTCATCGTCCACTTTGAGCAAACGCCCGACGCTGTGCTGCCGGGACTATCGCTGGTGCTGATTCCGGTTCTCAACCCTGACGGACTGGGGCGCGGTGAGGATTCAGATACTCGTTTCAATGCTAATGGGGTCGATCTTAATCGCAATTGGGGCTGCGGCTGGCAGGCGGAAGCCTACTGGCGGCAAGAACAGGTCAACGCGGGAGCGATGGCTTTCTCTGAGCCGGAGACTCAAGCGCTGGCCGCTTACATCCGCATCAGCCCACCCGCCGCTGTGCTGTTCTATCACAGCGCCGCCGGAGCGGTCTATGCGGGCGAATGTGAGGGCGATCACGGGTCACAGATGTTAGCGGGCATATTGGGAGAGGCGGCGGAATATACCTATGGTCGGGCGTTCAGCGCCTATCCAGTGACGGGCACAGCGCCGAGTTGGGTCGATGGACAGGGCATTCCGGCGGCGGATGTCGAATTGGAATCGCAAACCGAGACGGAATTCGAGCGCAATTTAAGCGGGATCATGGCCGTGCAGCGCTGGCTTAATCGTGCTGAGTAAAGAAGGTTCGAGGGGCGAGGTTCGAGAGGAAATCAGCTATAAGGGCAGGTCTCAGACCTGCCCTTATAGCTCAAATCGTTTCCCTTTGTGGCAAAGTTCCTAACGGCTAAAAGCTGACAGCTAATCGCTAAATACTGAACTGCGCTTTGATCTGCTCAACCACGTCCGGCGCGAGTTCGGCGTAATCACTGTTCTCTAAACTCGTATCGGTACGCTCGAATAAAATAACGTGTCCGTCCGGTGTCATGACGCAGTGATGCCACACCGCTTGACCGATATTGTAGGCCACGTTCAATTCCATCGGGAACACGTAAGACACCGTTGGCGTATCGCCGCCGTCGAACACGATCAGGTCAGCGCGGCCCGCCGTGAGAATGAAGACTTCGTTGGTTTCTCGATGACGCTCAATACGATAGAACGCGCTTGGCTCAACGTGGTCACAGTGGCGCAGCATGGCCACTCGCCAACCTGCGAAATCCAGCACAGGCTTATATTTTTGTTCGAATGAAACGCCAATTTCCACTAAGTTGGCCGGAATAGAATTCATTACGATTCCTTGCTGTTGATAGCCATCGCTTCAACTTTGTTACAACAGGTTAATGTTTTCGTACCCGCGAATCCCGATAGCTTAACACTTGCCAGCGAATTTGCTGCATAGAATATCATTAAGGATGAATGGTCTTTCTAGGACTATCTTAATAATTCGTCGATTGTCTTGGAACAAGGCACATCGAGTTCGCATAACAGCCAAAACATCAACATTGAGACAGAGGGGGAAATATGGCACTGAAAACAAACGGACATACTTGGACTAAATCGGGATTTACGGGCGACTTCGACCAGATGTTGACAGGTCTGCGTGACGCGCTTGGCTTTTTGGAGACGCGCGTCGGCAACCTGACGAACGACCTACAAGTGGCTTCGGAAATCTCGCAGCAAATTACTACCGTCCTTGAACTGGGACAACTGCTGCCGCAAATTGTGGAAAAGACGAACGCGAGCTTTAATCTTTATCATTCACAGGTTTATCTGCTGGATGAAAGCGGCGAAAACTTGATTTTGGCAGCCAGCGCGGGTGAAGTCGGACGCACGCTGTTGGCCAAAGGCCACAAAATTCCGTTAGCGCGTGAAGACTCATTGGTGGCGCGCTGTGGGCGAACCCGTGTCGGTATCATCGTCAACGATGTAAAGCAGGAAGCAGGCTATTTCGCTAACCCACTGCTGCCGAATACACGAGCAGAAATGACCGTGCCGATGGTGGTCGGCGGCGAACTCATCGGCGTGTTGGACATGCAGTCCGAACACGTCGATAACTTCAGCGAAGACGACCTGTGGGTCAAGACGACGCTGGCGGGTCAGATCGCTGTCGCGGTGCAAAATGCGCGCACGTTCGCAGAAGCGCAGCGAAACGCCGAAGAAACCAACATCCTCTATGAAATGACGAGTAAGCTAGCTCAGGCAACCACCCGTGCCGAAATCCTAGACAGCGTGAGCGCATATCCCAAGATCCATGATGCGTCTGCCGTGCTGCTGATGTATACCGAGAACGACGATGATGGGACACCGTTGTGGGCGGAAGCTGCCGCCAACCTTCAGTTGAAGGGCGAATCGGCGACGGCGGTTGGTGAGCGCTACTATCTGCCACATCTGCCGTTCACGAAACTCTGGATCAGCAACCCCGATAAGCCGCTGCTGATTGGGGACGTGATGACCAGTGATCTAGTTGACGCGAATACAAAAAGCATTTATGAACTGACCCAAGTTCACGGCAGCGCCATTATTCCGCTGACAGTCAGTGGCCGCTGGGTTGGGCTGATTGTCATCAGCTGGCATGAGTCGCAAACGTTCACCGAACTTGATCACCGTATTTACGGCGCAATCTCGCAGCAAACGGCATCCGTCGTCAACTCGACGCGCTTGTTCGAGCAGACACAAAAGAGCGCGCGCGAACTCGAAACGGTAGCGAAGGTGAGCGCAGCAGCAACCAGCGTCCTCGACATGGACACGATGCTGCAAAGCGTGTCTGACCTCACCCGTGAGAGTTTCGAGCTGTATCACGCGCATGTTTATCTATTAGATGAAGCGCGTGAAAACCTTGTGCTGACCGCAGGCGCAGGCGAAATCGGACGCACGATGAAGGCGCAAGGACACAGCATCCCGCTTAACCGCGAACATTCGCTGGTGGCGCGTGCCGCTCGTACCGCGCAGGGCGTTATCGTCAACGACATCACTCAAGAACCGGATTTCCTACCAAACGAACTGCTGCCGAATACAAAAGCTGAAATGGCTGTGCCGATGATCGTCGGCGGTGAAGTTCTAGGTGTGCTGGACGTGCAGTCAGAACAGGCGGGACGCTTCGGCACGAATGATGCCAACGTTCAGACGACGCTGGCGAGTCAGATCGCTGTCGCAGTGCAGAATGCGCGCTCCTACGCGGTTCAGCAGAAGACCGCCGAGCGCCTTGACCGTATTTATACAATGTCGATTGACCTCATCGGCTCGGCGAACTTCAACGGCTACTTTGTCGAGCTAAATCCTGCTTGGGAAGCCATTCTTGGTCACAGCGTAGAGGAACTGAAGGCCGCGCCGTTCGTCAGCTTTGTTCATCCCGACGATGTGGACTTGACCAACAACGAGGCGGCCAAACTCGGACAGGGTGCGCTGACGATCTCGTTCGTCAACCGCTATCGCTGCAAAGACGGCTCGTACAAATGGATTCTTTGGCATGCCGTGCCGTGCCTGGAGCAGCAGGTCCTGTTTGCAACCGGCCAGGATATTA
>JACMMD010000465.1 GCA_014379235.1 Anaerolineae bacterium | reverse complement strand
GGCCGTGATGCGGTCCATTAATAGTTTGGCTAAATCTCCAATCTCCGCCGCGGCAGCAGCTCCCCGGCGCAGAACCGCGAACTCGTCGCCGCCGAAGCGCGCGACGATATCGGTGGCGCGAACACTGGAACGCAGCCGATCCGCGTATCCCATCGGAACAGTCGCTTGATGGGCAGTTCTATCGCAGCTCATACTTTGATGGTAGCGAATGGGTCGTTGGTGACTTATCGCCGGAGTTCGGGCGTGTTGACGGTCTGTATCGCATCTTCATCACATGGGCCGCCTTCGGCCCGAATACCAACGCCTTAGCGTTCCCATCGCTATCGGCTGCGGCAGCGCGTACTCCCACCTGCTCTGATGGTCAATTATTGGCATCCGCACCGACGGGCTTGCAGTTCGCGTGTTTGAAAACCGACGGCGGGGTCGAATACTTTATGGATGACCAATCCATCGGCACATCGTCCATTGATGTGTTCCAAAACATGGGCGAACCGAATCAGGTTATCGATGTGCAGCGCACGACACACGGCAGCGTCGAACTCATTCAGGTGCTCAAGACGGTTTTTATCGCCAATTTTTACAGCGCCGACAGTGAACCGCTCTATTCGCTGGCATTCACGCTTGATGTTTAGGCATACCTAGCGCACAACCCGATCAAAGTCACTCACAATATAATACTCAAAGGCTAAAGTCCACATAAGCGAATTTCGCTATAATATTGTTGCTCATGTAGAACGTAAGGACGAGAGCAATGGTTCTAACACCAACAGAGACGTGGGTAGATGAGATGACGAGCTTTCTACTTTCGCGCCCAACCCCTGAGCAGGTCATTGAATTTCAGGCATCCGATGCCGTAAATGATCGCCTTCACGAACTGCTCGATAAGAACAGCGAAGGCAGCTTGACCGCCGAAGAACAGAGCGAGCTAAACCGCTTTTTAGAATATGACCATATCTTTACAATGTTGAAAGCGAAAGCCCGTCTCCAGTTGGCAGGTGAAGATTGACGTATATCCCGGCCAATTTGCGCCTCGAAGTTACAGAACGTGCAGGAAACTGCTGTGAATATTGCCTGCGTAGTCAAAGTGATGTTGTATTCAAATTTCACATTGAGCATATCATTGCTGAAAAACATGGCGGGCAAACAGTTACGGGTAATCTGGCGTTAAGCTGCTCAGTTTGCAATACTTATAAGGGAACGGATATCGCATCAGCCGATCCACAAACAGGGCTTGCAACTTTCCTATATCATCCCCGCAAACAGAATTGGTCGGATCATTTTTATCTACAAAACGCGATCACCGAACCGTTGACCGCCGAGGCGCGTGTTACCGTTTTCTTGCTTCGCTTCAATGACGAACGCCGAGTAGAGGAACGCAAGGCACTCATTCGCCTCAAGCGTTATCCATGTCAGAAAGAATAGCTCTATGAAACTCGCACTCATCGGTTTTGGCGTGGTCGGACAGGGATTTGCGCGCATCCTGATGGATAAACACGCCGAACTGCAAGACCTCAGCTTTGACGCACAGATCGTCGCAGTGGCTACTCGATCACGCGGCGCGCTCTATCGCCCCGACGGGTTAGATATTGCGGACTTGCTAAACGCCATCGGACAAGGCGATCTGCGCCACTACCCCGATGCGCCCGGCCTACAGCGCGATTGGAACGCCGAACGCATCGTCCGCGAAAGCAACGCCGATGCCATCATCGAAGTCAGCCCTACAAATTTGCAAACCGCACAGCCCGCGCTCGACCTGTTCCGTCTCGCGTTTGAACACAGCAAGCACGTTATCACAGCTAACAAAGGCCCTATCGCGCTGGCTTACGCCGACCTCAAAGAGCGCGCCGGACGCGCCCACCGAACGCTCGGCATAGAGGCAACGGTGATGGCCGGAACGCCATCGCTGCGGCTGGCGCTCGAATCACTGCAAGGCTGCCGCATCCGTGAGGCGCGGGGTATCGTAAACGGTACGACCAACTATATTCTCACGCAGATGGAAAGCGGCATGGATTATGCCGATGCGCTGGCACAGGCGCAGCAGCTTGGCTACGCTGAACCTGACCCTACGGCTGACGTGGAAGGTTGGGACGCGGCCTCGAAAGTGCTGATTTTATCGACAGTGTTGTTCGGCAAGCGGCTGACGATGGACGATCTGGACGTGCGCGGCATCAGCAGCATCACAGCGGCGGATGTGCGAGATGCAGCGGCAGCAGGCGAACGCTGGAAATTGATCGCCCATGTTACGCCCGAAGGTGGCAGTGTTCAACCGACACGCCTACCCTTGACTGACCCGCTAGCCGGAGTGGCCAACGCCACCAACGCGATCACCTATGACACTGATTTGGTCGGGCCAGTAACGTTGATTGGCGCGGGCGCAGGCGCACAGCAAACCGGCTTCGGGCTGCTGTCCGACCTGCTGGCCATACATCGCGCCGGACACTGACGAAGCGGCTTACACTCGATTGGGCTTTGTGCTACACTTCGTCTTTGAAACTATCTAGGGTAATTGACGTACTATGTAAGGGCAGACACAGAAGCCCTTTCCAGCTTAATTCGCTCGGGACTACTCGAACCACACGACCACTCAGGAGGACTGCCGTTTATGGCTACGCTTATTCAGAAAGTTCAAACGCTTATCAACGCCAACCTACATGCCATTGTAGACCGTGCGCTGGAATCCAACTCCGTCGAGGTGCTGGACGAATACATCCGGCAGGTCGCAAATAACCTCGACGCGCTGGAAGATTCAGCGGCAACAGTCGGTGGCACGGTGCGGACGCTCAAACGCAAATACGACGAATTTGCTCAAGGCGCAGAAAAACTTGACCGTGACATCGACACACTGATCGTCAAAGGCAAAAACGATCTCGCAGGCGCGGCGCAGGCTGAACTCAACACCAAGCAGCAGCTTGCCCAAGACTACTACGAACAGTGGCAGCAGCAAGAAGGCCAGTATCAGCAAATGCTGGAGATGCGCCTTAAGCTCGAATCGCGGCTGACCACTATCAAGCAGGAACGCGAACACCTGATCGCCCTGATCGAACTGGCCGCGGCCAAGAAGGTCGCCACCAAGACGATCAAGAGCCTCGATCAATTGGCCAATGTGGGCGATGCCGACGTGACCCGCCTGACCGACCAAATTCGCGGCAACCTAGACCGCGAAGATGCGCGCCTCGAAATGGCCACGAAGAACATCTCCGACCAGATTGACGAAGCCGTGCGCGGCGGCGAAATCGACATTCAGCTTGAGGAGCGTCGGCGGCGTTTAGGCATGAGCAGCGGCGGTGATGGCGCTGCTGGCAGCACCAGCGGTGGCGGTGATGCGGGCGGCAGCAGCGCCAGTTCGTAATCCATCTGCTCTCTAGCCGGAGATTAAAATCTCCGGTGAACGCACAACGACGTGGCACATCACCGCGTATAATAAGTATGAATAACTCGAACAAGGGGCTTAAGCCCCTTGTTTCTCATGGTTGGAGAAGCAACATCTATGTCCCAACAGTCCTCCCCGAATAGCATCAAACAACGTGCGTTTGGCGCGATGCTCACCAGCGCCGTACTGCGCTGGGAAACACTGGTCACGCTAGTTCTCACCGGAGCGCTTTTCGTGGCGTTCCCGCAGCCGTTCCCTTGGTGGGAAAACTGGTTCTGGCTGATCGGCGGTGCGATTGCCGAGTTCGCGCTCGTCGCTTCGACGCTGACCGACCCCGAAGCGTCACAGGCCGCTATCTCACGAGAGTTTGAGAACAAGTACGATCTTGGGGAGATTCACAATCCGGTATCGCGCCAGCGTTTGCAGAGCGCGCTCGAATACCGCCGCAACATGTTGAAGCTCGTCGGGCGGCATGATGGGGCAATGCGCCTCAGCTTGCAGCAAACCGTGTCGGACATCAACGACTGGATCGGGCATATGTACGAACTGGCACAGCACATCGACGCCTTCGAGGGTAATCAACTGGTAGAGCGTGACCGCCGCGC
>JACMMD010000041.1 GCA_014379235.1 Anaerolineae bacterium | reverse complement strand
GCCAGCACGAGCAGCATGAGAGCGGCCCATCTTGCTTTTGACTCAGCACTCATCGCTCAGAACTCAGCACTAGATTAACACCCAAACGGCACCGTCAAATTCGGCTGTACACCGACATCATACAGGTCGTAACGGATTATCACCGTTCCCGTTACCGGAAGCTGACGATCAAAAATGCGGGCGTTTTCAAGTTCGATGTTGACGTAAAAGCGAGTGACGACGTTATGCTCCGGCGCGACCCACAGCTCGCCGCTCGTGAAGAATACGCGGCCATCGCCTTCGAGGATGATGTTGGGCAGATTGAGGTCTTCGTAGGTGAACGTGTACTGCCACGACTCCTCGCCGTTGAGCGTCGCATGAAGTCCCGTTGGCGTACCGCGAATCACGCCGCCTACGAGATTCCCGGCGCTGAGGTCGGCGGCGGTTTCGGCATCCGTGCCCGCGTTGGCGAGACAAATCTCGTTGCGAACCAAAAATGCATCCGGCCCCAGCCGCACTGCTTCGTAGGTTGTATCCTCGTCGCCAATGAGTTCGCCGCGAGTCTGCACCGATACTCGCCGCGATGAGGCAAGCTGGTTGTACCATACTTCGGCGCTGGCGTTGGCCGATGTCTCGCGGGTCGTGCGGGCGAACGTGCCGTCGAACTCTAACTGCACCACATAGCGCCAGCCAGCAAGATCGTTCAACCGGGCATCCACCTGCGCGAACGACACCTCGCCAAATCCCGGCGGCGGCGCGTTTTGCGTTTGAAAGGCCGCCGTCGCCACCGCGTCGAATTCAGCGGGGGTAGGCAGGTCTTCGGGCTGCTGTCCGCGACGGGTACACGCGCAGGCCGCAATCACCAGCACGACGAGAAACCAGAGGCGTAGGGACACAGCGTTCACTCCGTTGCGTTCTTCTGCGCGCATTGTAGCCGACTCGCCGCCGATGGCATAGTCCGTGCGCTTGAAATCTTTGCCGATGAGCCGCAGCCACCATTGACAGCCTGCGATCTGATCTCCTATAATGCCTCCACTTGCGCTGAAACGCGCTAGTTTTTTGCACCTTAACAACCAAATATTGAACGTCTGTACGACGCGATGGTAAAATGTCTTTCGTGCGCGGTTGTGGCTCGATAGGCAAATCAGCATGAATCCATCAGAAGCAGGCAAGCTCGGTTGGGAAAAATCCAAAGCACTCAATCTGGAGCGTGGTCGGCAGAGAACTCAGAAAGCGATTGATGAGTACGAAGCCAGTCCAAAGACTTGTCCATTTTGTAGGACAAAGTTACCCTTCGAGAAAAGGTTTAACACATTCTGCAACCAAACGTGCAGTGCCACCTATAACAATCAAGGGTTCAAAGGTTTGCGAATGTGGACAGCCCAAGAAACCTCAGAATAAATATTGTTCTGAGTGTGCCAATAGCTACAGCTACAAAAGAGTCTTTGAGCTTGAAGCAGCAAAGACTGACCAACTTCGTAGAAAGATAGTAATTGAACAGCGCGGGCATCGCTGCGAAAGATGTGGAAATGAAGAATGGATGGGAGCGCCGATCCCTTTGGAGATTGACCATATTAGTGGCGATACAGACGATAATAGTGCTGAAAGTTTAAGGATGCTTTGTCCGAACTGTCACGCACAGACGGAAACTTATAAAGGCGCAAACAAAGGCAAAAGCAGAAAACGTCAGCAGATGCGCCGAAAAAGATATGCAGATGGTTTAACTTGGTAAGAAAAAGTCATTTGTAAGTGTTTTGGTAACGCCACCGTAACTCAATGGCAGAGTAGCTGTTTTGTAAACAGCAAGTTAAGGGTTCGACCCCCTTCGGTGGCTTTGTGGGAGATTGCACTTTAACAATCTAACACTGAAATGGGTCGGTGCCCGAGTGGTTAAAGGGGGCAGACTGTAAATTTGCTGGCTCACGCCTACGCTGGTTCGAACCCAGCCCGGCCCATTTGAACGTAGAAGTAATGCGTTCGGTAACTCGTCAGTGCCTTTGTAGCTCAGGGGTAGAGCACTTTCTTGGTAAGAAAGGGGTCATGGGTTCAATTCCCATCAAAGGCTTTCGCAAACCACAATTTATGAAGTACAAGGGACTAAACGATGGCTAAGAAGGGCAACCGCCTGTGGATCAAGATGCGTAGCACCGAGAGCGGTCACTTCTACATCACTGAGAAGAACCGCCGCAACGATACTGCGCGCCTTGAACTTAAGAAGTACGATCCGTTCGTGCGTAAACACGTCATTTACCGCGAAACCAAGTAGTCGGTTTTAGCGAAGTACACCGTTCTACAGCCGCCTAAAACCGTGTATACTTAAACGAACGCGGTTTCATGAGCGGAACAGAACGACTTAGGGGTGTAGCTCAATTGGCAGAGTAGCGCTCTCCAAAAGCGTTGGTTGAGGGTTCAAGTCCTTCCACCCCTGCTGAGATTAACCAGAACACCGTCGCTTGCGGCGGTGTTTTTATAAAGCAAAACAGATTATTTGAGACGGCATTAGACGCAAGTACAGTCCAACGAGCGATGAGCGACAGCCGGCGTCCAGCCAAGGAGAACCAAATCACAATGGCCGAAAACACATCCACTTCCAGCAGCATCGACGAAAAACGCGAACGTCGCCGTCGTCGTCGGGCACAGCCAGAAATTACCGATGGCGCTGAGGGCGCTCTGCTTGCCGATGATACTGCCGATGAATCTCGCGGCATTACCGAGGGCAAAGGCCGTGCGACACCGGGCCGCCGCACTCGTGTCGATGAAGAAGACGAAGGCAATGTCGTCACACGTCGCGTTGGCGGGTTTGTCGAATACTTCGAAGGCGTGCGCTCAGAGATTGGCAAAGTGGTCTGGCCGAGCCGCGAAGATACGTTACGCTTGACCCTGATTGTGCTGGCGACAGTCATCGCTTCGGCGCTGGTTCTCGGTTTGATTAGCTTCACATTCACCGAGTTGTTCCGCATCGGCTTGGCCAACGGTTGGGTCATGTCGATTGTGTTTGCCGCCATCATTGCCATCACGGTTTACTTGCTGCGCTTCCGCCGCGAGTCATCGAGTTACTAAATTAGCCACACTGTAGGCTGTTTGTGGGTAAGGAGTTCGCTGTGATGTTCCAACCAGATGACCCGGATTACATCGAAGAAGACGAGGATTATGATCCCGATCCGGTCTATATAGACAGCCGTACTCAAGAGGTCGATACGTCCGACGATGGTGGTATGAACCTGTTGGGCGACGGCACACCGCAAAAAACTGAGAGCGAAAAGCAGTGGTATGTGGTTCACTGCTATTCGGGCTACGAAAATAAGGTGCGCCACGCCATCGAGCAGCGCATCGAAACGATGGGTATGCGCGACAAAATCTTCGATGTGATCGTGCCCACCGAAGAAGAGATCGAGGTCAAAGATGGTAAACGCCGCACTGTCGAAAAGCGTGTGTTTCCCGGCTATATCCTCGTTGAAATGAAGATGGACGAGGACTCGTGGTACGTCGTTCGCAACACGCCCGGCGTGACTGGCTTCGTCGGCATGGGCAACGATCCGACGCCCCTGCGCCCCGAAGAAGTCAAGCAGATCATGGAGCGCATGACCGAAGACGCGCCCAAGGTCAAGGTGACGTTCAAGATCGGACAGAAGGTGCGTATCGTGGACGGGCCATTCAACGACTTCATCGGCACGGTAGCGGACATCGATCAAGACAAGTCCAAAGTGCGCGTGATGGTCAACTTCTTCGGACGTGATACGCCCGTCGAACTCGACTTCCTGGAAGTGGAAAAAGCGTAGATAGCGGTTAGCTATTAGCGATAAGCTATTAGCCAATCATCGAATAGAAGCGGGTTGTCTGCGTTAAGCTGGCAACCTTTATCGTGTAAGAAGCTAATGGCTGATAGCTAAAAGCTCAAAAAAGAGGTTCAAATGGCAAAGAAAGTCAAAGCAATCGTCACCCTGCAAATCAACGCGGGCAAAGCGAACCCCGCCCCGCCCATCGGGCCGGCGCTGGCGCAGCACGGCATCAACCTGATGGCGTTCTGCAAGGAATACAACGCCCGCACCAGCACCCGCATCGGTGAGATCATCCCTGCGGAAATCACCATTTTCGCAGACGGTTCGTTCAAGTTCATCCTCAAGAGTCCGCCGACCACCTTCTTGATTAAGAAGGCCGCCGGAGTGGATAAGGGTTCTGCGACACCGCATACGGCGAAGGTCGGCACGGTGACGCGCCAGCAAGTGCGCGAGATCGCGGAACTCAAGATGAAAGACCTGAACGCGCTTGACATGGAAGGCGCGATGCGTCAAATCGAAGGCACAGCGCGGCAAATGGGCATCACTGTCAAGGAATAGCGAGAAGCCATTAGCTTTTAGCAATTAGCTAAAGGCTAAAAACTAACCGCTAAAAGCTTAGTTATCGTTCGTGGAAGGGCGCACTTATTAGAGCGCGCCCGCTACTACCACAGGAGAAATGAAAATGTCTGAAGGAAAACGTTATCGGACAGCGCTGGCTAAAATTGATCGTGAGACAGATTACACGCTCACTGATGCCGTTCCGCTGATCAAGCAAATCTCGACGGCCAAGTTCGACGAGACCATTGAAATGCACTTCCGTCTGGGTATCGACCCGCGCCACAGCGACCAGCAGGTTCGCAGCACCGTGATGCTGCCTCACGGCACTGGCAAGACGGTGCGCGTGTTGGTGTTCGCGGAAGGTGAAGCGGCCCGCGCCGCCGAAGCCGCAGGCGCAGACATCATCGCGGACGACAGCGTGATCGAGCGCATCCAGAAAGAAAACTGGATGGACTTCGATGCCGCCCTCGCCACGCCGAGCATGATGCCGAAGGTTGGTCGTGTGGCTCGTATCCTTGGCCCGCGCGGCTTGATGCCCAACCCGAAAGCGGGTACGGTAGTTCAAGCAGAAGACATCGAGCGCGCCGTGCAAGAACTCAAGGCTGGTCGTGTAGAGTTCCGCAACGACAAGACCGGCAATCTGCACGTTCCCGTTGGCAAGGCTAGCTTCAGCGAACAACAGTTGATGGAAAACGTTCAGGCCGTCATTGATGCCGTGATGCGTCAGCGCCCGTCATCGGTGAAGGGCAAGTACGTCCGCCGCCTCATCATCACCCCAACCATGGGGCCGGGTCTGCGCGTAGACTTCAGCGACTATCGCACAATGATGTAGTCGGTGCGGCTAATCTGAATACATTCCATAAG
>JACMMD010000464.1 GCA_014379235.1 Anaerolineae bacterium | reverse complement strand
GACTGATACGCCGCAGACGGGTGACAGCTTCGACACGGCCTATGGCCCGTCCGCACCTATTCGTACAGGGTCGCTGGCGGGGACGGCTGTGCTAGACAAAGCCGCCGCTCCCGCAGACACCCGAGCCACAGATCGATCGCTGAAACATTACGGCGCAACTCACTTGTGGCTGTGCGAATCCGTGGGCGCACTGTCGCCGCTCTTAGAAACAGGCGACTGGCTTGTGCCCGATGACTTCATCGACGGCACACGCGGCCAGCATTACACCTACTTTAGCGAAAAGGCTGGCGGCTATGTGCAGCAAGTTCCGCCGTTCGATCCCGCCAGCCGCGAAGCGCTGCTCGAAGGCGCGCTGAAGGCTGCTTCGCGTCCGTTCAAGCGCGGCGTGTATATGTGTGTCAGCAATACGCGCCTCGAAACCCCGGCAGAAGCGGCCTTCTGGAATCGCGCTGGCGGGCATGTCATCGGGCGCTTTCTCAGCCCATTCTTGCCGTTAGCGCGGGAGGTCGAGATGCAGGTGGCGGCGTTGGTGAGTGTGGTGCGCCCCGGCGGCGCGGTTGGCGAAAGCGTTCCATTCGAGCATTATGAGCCTGTACTGACGGTAGCTTTGGAAAGATTGGGACGCTGATGCACACGGTAAACGATGTGACTTACCTCGCCTCGCCAGATGAGATGCGCCAGTGGCTCTCGGAAAATCACGATCAAGTTAGTGAACTATGGCTGGGCATCTACAAAAAGGACTCCGGTAAAATGGGCGTCACCTACAAACAAGCCGTAGACGAAGCGCTGTGTTTTGGCTGGATTGACGGGCTGACGCGCAAGGTCGATGAGGCCAGCTACAAGGTGCGCTTTACGCCGCGCAAGCCGCGCAGCATTTGGAGTCAGGTCAACCTTAAACGCATCGAAGAACTCATACAGCTTGGGCGAATGCAGCCGCCGGGACTCAAAGCCTATACCGGGCGCGACCCCGCGAAGACCAACTTGTATGCCAATGAGCAGCCCGATCTCAAGCTCGATGACGCTTATGAGCGCGAGTTACAAGCCAACGAGGCCGCGTGGACATTCTTCCAAGCGCAAAGCGCCGCCTATCAGCGCACGGCGACATGGTATGTGATGAGCGCGAAACAAGAAGTCACACGCTGTAAACGGCTGATCAAGCTAATCGAGGCGTGTACGAAGGGCGAAAAAGTCGCCGCGCTCATTGGCAAGCGTAAAGAAGGTGGCCAACGGCTACAAGGTCAATAGTACCATGCACGGTCAAAGGCCGCGTAGTTGAGGTAGTAGATCACGCCGCTGATGAGATGCAGCACTAATACGACGGAGCAGATCACGAATCCGCGTGTGAGCGGCGGACGCTTCAACATCAGCAGCGCCGGATGTTGCGCCACGAAGAAGGCCAGCGCCACTGCGAACAGCACCAGCAGCGCCGTTTGCGCGCCCCACACGAAATTACCATGCGTCATGCGCCACCCGCCCTCAGCCAGCAGATAGTAAAAGCCCAAGCCGATGATGAATACCAGCCAGCTTAACTTAAGCCAGACGCTGTTGGCCGCCTGCTTGCGGTAGATGAGCGTCACGCATAACGGGAACAAGCACGACAGCAGCAGCGCCCCCGGCAGCCATAAGGCTTCCGGCTGCAAGCCCGACAATCGTATCGACGCGACGTGCATGGGATCGAACAAGATACTGCCGCCCGCTTGATTTGAGCCTTTCGATAGGAAATACTGCCAGCCGAGCGTCGCCACGCCGGGAAGCAAGAAGCCCGCGATCAGCACGTATTCATTCATGGGCCTGCCGCGCAGCCTGCGCCAAATGGCCACGATCAACAGCGCGGGCAGCAGGCACATGGTGTAATTCGGCTTGCTGATAGTTGCCAGAATGATCGCGGCGGCTGGCAGCCATGCCGATTGTGCCAATGGTTTGATGTTCTGTACGGTGGGTCGCAGCGCGTAGACCGCGTAGACCATCAGTATCAGCGCCAACGGCTTCACGATCACGCTCGTCGGGTTATGGTAAACATGCGGGTTGATGTAGGGCCGGTAGAGCCGCTCTTCGCTCCACGATAAGATGGTGATTGGCGCAACGAACAGCAGTAGCAGCGATATGCCGCCATAGGCCAGCGCGCCTTTGGTGCTAGTCGGTGGGCCAAAAATGGCGCGCATGAACCAGTAAAGTGCGATCAGCAGCAGCAGATAATACAGGGTTTTTTAGACCATCATACCGACAGCGCCATTCAAGGCCACGCCGTCGAGGCTGGTGTTTTGAATCTGCGCCAGCGTCAGATTCGCGCCGCGCAAGTTTGCGCCATCAAGGTTCGCGCCGGTGAGGCCTGCACCCGTCAGCACGGCGCGATTGAGGTCTGCACCTGTGAGATCAGCGCTTTCTAGTTTGGCATTGATAAAAACCGTGTAGCGCAAAATAGCACGGTTTAAGCGCGCATGGCTGAGGTTCGCGCCCATCAGCAGTGCGTAGCTTAAGTCCGCGCCGGTAAGATCCGCACCGCTCAAATTGGCGAGGCTCATGTTAGCGCTGGTGAAGTTCGCGCCTGCTAAATTCGCGCCCGTCAAATTGGCGAACACAAATTTGGTACCAGACAGGTTCAAACCGGATAAATCAAGCCCTGTAAAGTCTTTGCGATCTGACAGAATTTGCATGACATCTTCTCGTGTAATCTGCGCCATGTCGCTACCTCATCTTTTTCAGACTGCTAACCAGACTAGTTCGGTCAATGCTGCTATGAGTTCCGATATAAATAGACTGCGAAACCGGATAAATGATTGATGAGACTTAACAATGAGTATAGAAGACAATATAGCTTTATGGTGTATGAATGTTGTGGCCGAACGATGATTTGGTACGATTAGTTAAGCGGGTCATGAATGCGTCGAAAAACTTGATTGCTGTTTCGTCAATCAATGCTGGCATTTAGGTGAAAAAACCGTTACCGTAGAATAGTTGAATATCGTTAGATTTGGTCTACAGCGAACCAGTTTTATGTCTAAGTGGTTTATTGTTATCACGCTGATTGCATCGGCTTGTCTGCTGGTTTCGCCTTTTCTATCACTTGCTCAAGAAGTGGAAGCGCGCTGCGGCATTGTCGATACGATTGGGATGCCGTTGGAGTCGGGCATTGCCGAGGGCTACGACGATTTTGCGCGCTATCGTGCGCGTTTCGGCGGCAATCATACCGGATTGGACATCGGCTTCGACCATTGGGGCGATCCGGTTTTGGCGGCGGCGCGGGGACGTGTGACCTACGCTGATCCTGAAGGCTGGGATACCGAGAAGGGCGTGGTCATCATTGAGCATACCTTCCCTGATGGCAGCATTGCGTACACGCTCTACGGGCATATGGAACAGATCGATACGCTGGTGTTTCCGCTCGTCGGGCAGTGTATGGAGCGCGGCGACATCGTAGGCGCAGTCGGTTGGCCTTCACGCGGGCGGCCTCATTTACACTACGAAATCCGCAATTTCATGCCCAATGATGGTGGCCCCGGCTATGTCGTTGATAACCCTCTCTCACGTGGTTGGTATCACCCCCTCGACTTTACACAACT
Source organism: Anaerolineae bacterium (assembly GCA_014379235.1). Taxonomy (GTDB): domain Bacteria; phylum Chloroflexota; class Anaerolineae; order Aggregatilineales; family Phototrophicaceae; genus JACMMD01. Next base: position 703 of record JACMMD010000464.1, on the reverse strand, counting down.
CTGGCAGATGCGTCTTTCTCCAGCGTTCATTGACTACGTGACGTTTGACCTTGTGCCCACACTGCCGCCGGTCATCTTAGACAGCGGTGTTTACGTCATCGCCAACGGTGACACGATTGAGGGCATTCGTCCACCGGGCGAGGTCTTATGGCGCGTGCAGGCCGATGGGGTCATCACGGGAATCGCGGCGCTTTCGGGCGAGCGAGTGGTGGCGCATACGCGCAACGGTCAAGCGGTGGCGCTGCAAAATGGGCGTTACGCGGCACTGTGGGATGTGCCCGGCCCTGATGAACCGTTCGCGGTTCTGGGCGAAACGCTGGTGTTCGTCACCGATGAAGGCGGGTTAGCGGCCTTTGACGCGGCTGGCGTCAGCCTGTGGACGCTGCCCTCGACTCCCGGCGCGCTGGTGGTCGATTTTCGCGGTAACGGCGCGACAGAGGCCGATGGCGGCGAAGTCGCGTTGAGCCTGCGTACACCCGAAGGCGTCTCGCTGCGAGTGGTCGATGCGGCTGGCGGCGTGACGTATGATGAACATATGCTGCGCGCTCCGGTTGTCGCGCCGACGGCCAGCGGAAGCTGGATGGTTCTGGAAGGCACACAGCTTGCACGTATCGACCCCAATGGCACAGAGTCGGCGCAGAGCGTTAGCCAGTCGCTTGGCACGGTTAGCCCACCGCCGGGACGAACGGCCAGCCTGACAGCG
>JACMMD010000463.1 GCA_014379235.1 Anaerolineae bacterium | reverse complement strand
CGGCGTCAACCAGTGTATCGGTGACACCATCGGGCCCGGCGGCATCTTCAAGGCGCTGCGAACCCTGCCCGCGTGGATCGACATCCTGCACGATACCGAACGCCTCGCGCCGGACGCGCTGGTGATGAACTACACCAACCCGATGTCGCTGACGTGCTTAACCGGAGTGCGCGCTTCGTCGCTGCCCATCGTCGGCTTGTGCCATTCGATTCAGCACACCGCCGAAACGCTGGCCGGCTATCTGGACATCCCGATCAACGAACTGAAATACCGCGCCGCAGGTATCAATCATCTGGCGTGGCTGGTCAAACTGACGCACAAGGGCGAAGATATGTACCCGCGCCTGCGTGAACTCAGCAAAGACCCCGTGATCTATGAACAAGACCCGATTCGCTTCGAGATGATGCTGCATCTAGGCGCGTTCGTCACCGAAGGCAGCGGCCACTTCTCCGAGTACGTGCCCTACTTCCGCAAGCGTCCCGATCTGGTGGAGAAATATGCCCGCCCTGAATATCTGGGCGAGACGGGTTTCTACGCCAACAACTGGCCGCAGTGGCGCGAAGAAGCCGCGCAGGAAATCCGCGATATGCTTTCGGGCCGCGAAGAACTCAATATGGAACGCGGTGTCGAATACGCAGCGGACATCATGCACGCCATCGAAACCGACACGCCGACGCTCATCTACGGTAACGTGCCCAACACCGGACTTGTTACCAATCTGCCGCAAAACGGTGTGGTCGAAGTCGCCTGTTTTGTCAACCGTGACGGCATCCATCCGAGTCACTTCGGCGCGCTGCCGACTCAACTTGCCGCGCTCGATCAAACGCACATGGCCATTCATGATCTGGTGGCGACGGCGGTGCTGGAAGAAGACCGAGAGGCCGCGTTCTATGCGCTCATGCTCGACCCGCTGACGGCGGCGGTGTGTTCACCTGCGGAAATTCGTGAGATGTTCGACGAGATGGCCAGTGTCGAAGCGGCCTATCTACCGGAATGGATGCAGCAGTAGGCCGCTATCGGTTAAAATGCCTTCAACGCGGGCTACAACTATGCACGTCGCATACTGGGTTGGCCGCTGGTGAAAGCGCTGCGTTTTGCGACGACTTCCGGCGCGCAGGCCGTCACCAACATCGGCGGCGCGACCAACGCCCCAACCGCGTCGATGGTTGAAAAGATGTTGGAATAATCATTTAGGTAGGTGCACAATATATCGTGCACCTACCATAGAAAAAGAAGGTCTATCGCATGGACGAAATTTATCTCAGCCAATATACGCCTGTGCCTAAGCTGGTCGTCAAAGAAACCATCATCACCAAACCCAAGTTCCCGGTCTTCGACGCCCACAATCACCTTGCCATGCCGTTCGGCGGCGGTTGGGATATGCGTCCGATCAACGAACTGCTCGACACGCTGGACGAAGCGGGCGTCACGCATTACGTCGATCTCGACGGCGGTTGGGGCGAGGAACTCTTCCAGCGCCACCTCGACACCATCAAGGCCAAAGCGCCCGAACGCTTCTTCGTGTTCGGCGGTGTCGATTGGTCGCAATGGCCCCAACACGGCGATGACTTTGGCGAATGGGCCGCTTCCCAGTTCCGCAAACAGGTACAGCGCGGTGCGGACGGTCTCAAAATCTGGAAGCCTTTCGGACTGCACATCACCGACCAGCACGGCGCACTCGTTCGCGTGAATGACCCGCGCCTTGACGCTTTGTGGCAGACGACGGGCGAACTAAATTTGCCCGTGCTGATTCACGTTGCTGATCCAGTAGCGTTCTTCGACCCGCTCAATGCCAGCAACGAGCGCTACGAAGAACTCCACGCGCACCCCGATTGGCAGTTCCCAAGCCCGCCCTATCCGCCGTTCATGCAACTCATGGACGACTTCAAAAGCCTCGTCTCGCGTCATCCCGGTACGGATTTCATCGGCGCGCACGTCGGCTGTTACTCGGAGAATCTCGGTTGGGTGGCGCAAATGCTGGATGACTGCCCGAATTTCTACGTGGACATCAGCGCCCGTATCAACGAATTGGGTCGCCAACCGTATGCGTCGCGGCGCTTCTTTCTCGACTACGCAGACCGTATTTTGTTCGGCATCGACGCGGGCGCGAACCTTGATGCCTATCGCACTTACTACCGCGTCTTGGAAACCGACGACGAGTATTTTAGCTACGATGGCAACCTAATACCGGGTCAGGGGCGCTGGAACATCTACGGCCTGCATCTGCCCGACGACGTGCTGTTAAAGGTCTATCGCCAGAACGCCGAGCGCGTGGTTGCGCGGCAGAAGTAAATCCAAATCGGCGAT
>JACMMD010000462.1 GCA_014379235.1 Anaerolineae bacterium | reverse complement strand
CGATCAACGGGTGTCGGCGGCTTGATGAAGGTGTTCGGCGGGCGCAAACCGGATGGACGGCGAACAATCGGCTGTTCGCCCTGAATGACGGGGCGTTCGAGTTCGTGGCACATCACCAGCGCGCCGGTCATTTGCTTGAGCTTGGACAGCCCGCCAACATGATCGGGGTGTCCATGCGTAATCAGGATACGTTTGATGTCCGTTGCGTGGCGTCCGAGCGCCTTGATCTGCGCGACGATTTTATCGGCGGCAGGCGCGATGCTGGTGTCGATGATAGTGAAACCATCGGTGTCTTCAATGGCGTACACACGTCCGGCCAGTAACCCGGTGAACGTGCTAAGGCCGGGAACAATCTGTTTCATAGCGCTCCTCTACAGTGCGGAGTATAGAGTTCTGAGTACAGGGTACAGAGTTCTGAGCACGAAGTCAAAGGCATTTTATCCGGCGATCACTAACCGCTGCGACGTTAAACATAGCGGATTGGGGGGAACTTTGCTAACCTCATTACAAGAAATATCGTCTGGTAAGGGCATGAACTATCATGCCCCTACAATATATTGTGTATGATGGTCGAGGGCGTTGCAGGGTGAAGCAGGGTTTCGCGGTATGCTGGTTTGGTGGGGCGCGTTATACCTCGCCGCTTAACCCGACGCAAGCCAAAAAGTGGGGGGCGTTAGCGGCCTTAGATGTGCCGTTGATGGTCATCGGTTTTGCGGCAGGGATGCGTCCGCGACGGTTTCGCCAACACGCTGATTTTTATCTGCTGCCTGCCCTGCCTGTTTCGGCGCTGCGCCACCTGACCATGTACACGCTCGGGCCGCTGCTGGCGCTGTGGCTGATCTGGCGGCGTGATGTGCGCGTGATGATCGCACAGGGGCCCTATGAAGGAGCAGCGGCGGCGTTCGCTAAACAGATTGCGCGGCTGTTCGGAGTAAAAGTGACGCTGGTCGTTGAAAGTCATGGCGATTTTGAACTGGCGATTTTCGTTTACCGACGGGTGTCGTTTGCGCGCTTGTATCGCTGGTTGATGGGTCACGCGGCGCAGTATGCGCTGCGCCATGCGGACGCGCTGCGACCTGTTTCGGGTACCGCACGTAAACAGCTTGAAGGCTATGCACCGAATACGCCTATCGTGCAGTTCATGGCGTGGGTCGATGCCGATACCTTCGCGGACACAGTGCGGGAAATGCCGCTGTCGCAGTCGTGGATGTTCGTTTATGCCGGAGTCTTTGCGCCTGTGAAAGGGCTGCACTTTCTACTGGATGCTTTCGCCAAAGTCGCGGCAGAGTGTCCGGCGGCGCGGTTGGAACTCATCGGCAAAAGCGAGAACGCCGATTACGCGGCGGGTTTGCGCGTACAGGTCGAACGGCTTGGCTTGGCGGAGAAGGTGACATTCGTTGGCGCGCTGCCACAGGCGGAACTGGCACGGCATATGGCACGGGCGCGGGCGCTGGTGCTGCCGTCGATCTCCGAAGGGATGCCGCGTATCGTGGCTGAGGCTCTGCTGATTGGGCTGCCAGTGGTGGCCAGCGCGGTTGGCGGTATACCGGATGTAGTGCGCGAAGGCGAGACGGGTTATCTCGCGCCAGCGGGAGATGTCGATGCGCTGGCGGCGGCGCTGCTGAAGGCGCTGCGAAACGACGACATCGACGCGATGGGACAACGGGCGCGGACGTTCGCGGCGGGGGCATTTTCCAGCGCGGCATTCGTTGAGGGGCACAGAGAGCTGTTAGCGGTTGGCCGTTAGGAATAAGGTTCGAAGCTCAAGGTTCGAGTAAATCAGATGACTTCAACCTCGTATTTCGAACCTTTGACCCTATGTTAAGAGAGGCAGAGACAGGTGAGCGAATCAAAAGAAACGTTCGTTGGCGCGTGGAAGCTGGTGTCGGTGGAGTTTCACGATACGACGAATGGCGGTGTCCGTACCGCCGCGGCCAATGGCCGGCTGATGTATGACGAACAGGGCAACATGAGCGCGCAAATGTTTTATCCGGGCCGTCCGATGTTCGCGTCGAACGATGCCTTCAAACCAACACCGGAAGAAGCGGTGGCGGCCTTCTCAGGCTCAACCGCGTACTTCGGCACGTACAGCGTCGATAATGAGGGGCAGACCATTATCCATCATGTCGAGGACAGCGTCTATCCGAACTACATCGGCCAGCACCTGCGGCGCAAATTTCGCTTTGACGGTGAGCGTGTGACGTTCAGCACCGAGCCAGTCATACTGGACGGCCAGCAGGTTATCGTGTCGCTGACATGGGAGCGCATCGCCTCGTGAACCAACTGAACGCCGCGCATCAACGCCCATTACGCCTACTGCTGTTCAACCTTGCTGTCGATGCCGACGATGCCGCGCTTGGTTTCGTGGTCGAGTGGGTGAAGATGCTGGCGGAGCGCTGCGAATACGTGGACGTGATTACCATGCGTGCCGGTGACTATGACCTGCCGGAGAACGTGCGCGTGTTTTCAGTCGGCAAGGAGCGTGGCGTTAGTGAAGCGCGGCGGGCGCTGGCGTTCTATCGGATATTGTGGCGGCTGCTGCAAGAGCGGGCCTATGATGTGTGTTTCGCCCATATGATGCCGTTGTTCGCCATCATGGGCGCGCCGCTGCTCAAGCTGAATCATATCCCGATTACGCTGTGGTACGTGCATAAATCGGTCACGCTCAAGCTGCGATTGGCCGAAATGCTGGTCGATCAGGTGGTGACGGCCTCGCCGGAGAGCTT
>JACMMD010000461.1 GCA_014379235.1 Anaerolineae bacterium | reverse complement strand
GCCTCGCCGGAGAGCTTCCGCCTCGACAGCGATAAGGTGAAGGTGTTGGGGCACGGCGTCAACACCGACGTGTTCACGCCTGCCGCGCCGTCCGATGATGGGCGCTTTGTGATCGTCAGCGTGGGGCGTATCGCTCGTTCAAAGCGGCTGGAACATTTGATTGCGGCGGCGGGGACTCTGGCGGGTACGGATCTGCGCGACCATATGCGCGTTCGCATCGTGGGCGAAGCCGAGCCGGATCAAGCCGACTATGCCGAATGGCTGCAAGAACTGGTGGAGCAGCACGGGTTAAGCGATATTGTCGAGTTCACGGGCGGGATGCGCCACGAGGACATCGCGGAAGTGTATCGCGGCGCGGACGTGATAGTGAATTTCAGCAACACGGGCAGCATCGACAAAGCGGTGTTAGAGGCGATGGCCTGCGCGATTCCGGTTCTCACCAGCAATGAAGCGTTTGAACCGATTCTGAGGCGCTGGAAGGATACGCTGCTGGTATCAGTGGATGACGAAGACGAGTTCCCCGGCCTGAGTGTCGGCTCACAGTTGGCGATGCTGGCCAACTGGACGGCATCGCGGCGTATCGCGCTCGGTTGGGAACTGCGCGGTATCGTGGTTGAAGGTCACAGCCTGACCGGACTCATGGATCGGCTGGTGGCGCTGTTCAAAACGCAGGTTCGACATACGGGACGCGAGACAGTCGATACAACGTTCGTGGTTCGAGGTACAGGGGATAAGGTTCAAGGTTCGAGGAGCAAGGTTCGAGATATAAGGCCAACAACTGCTGATACTGCCCGAAAAGTAGGGACGCAAGATGCTGCGCCCCTACCTGTCACCACTCAGAACTTGCTGTATGTGGCCAATATTCGTGTCCCCACTGAAAAGGCGCATGGCTTACAGATCATGCAGAACTGCGAAGCGTTCGCTCAGAACGGCGCGGACGTGACACTGTGGGCGGCGGGGCGCTTCAATACGCCTGAACTGCGCGCTTTCGACTCTGATCCATTCGCTTATTATGGTGTCGAACGGCGTTTCGAACTGCGGCGCTTACCGTGCATCGACCTGCTGCCGCTCGTGCCGGGCCGCAACGATTTACCCGGCAAGCTGGCGTTCTACCTGCAAGCGGCGACGTTCATGCTGTCAATGTTCGTGGTGTCGCTGTTCAACAAGGCGGACATCTACTACAGCCGTGACGCGCTGGCACTGTTCTTGCTGAGTCTCGTCAAGCCGCGTCATAAGCTGGTGTACGAGGCGCACAAATTCGCGCCAACGATGCGGGGATCGTGGCTGCAACATCAGGCGATTGGTCGCGCTGGCACGGTCATCACCGTCACCGAACGACTGGCCGATGATCTGGCGCTGCTCTCCGGCGATAGTTCAAGCTTCCGCGATAAGCTGCTGGTGGCGCACGATGGCATCCGTCGTCAGCGCTTTGAGGATATGCCGACGAAGGAACAGGCGCGCTTGCAAGTCGACTGGCCGGCGGATGCGTTTATCGTCGGTTACGTCGGGCGGCTGCACACGCTGTCGATGGATAAGGGTGTGGGTACGCTGGTCGATGCTCTGGCTCAGGTGGAAAACGCGGTGCTGGCGGTGGTCGGCGGCCCCGATGATATGGCCGAAGCGCTGTATCAGCAGTGGCGGGCGCGTGGGATGAGCCAATCACGCTTCCTGTATACAGGGCATGTCGCGCCGGATAAAGTGCCTGTCTATTTGAGCGCGTTCGACGTGTGCGCGATGCCCTTCCCCTTCACCGAACACTTCGCTTATTATGCGTCACCGATCAAACTGTTCGAGTACATGGCCTCGCAGCGGGCGATTGTGGCTTCGGACTTGCCCGCGCTGGCCGAAGTATTGGTCGATGGTGAGTCGGCGCTGCTGGTCGAGCCGGGAAATGCTGACGAACTGGCGGCGGCGATTGAACGCCTGCGGCTCGATCCTTCGTTGGGTGAATGGCTGGCGGCCTGCGCCTATGGTCAGGTGATGGGGCACTTTACGTGGGAAGCGCGGGCAGCGGGAATCCTAGAAAAAGTAACGAGGGGCGAGGCACGAGGTTCGAGTAATGGAGAATGAGGATTTAGGTTCGAGCCTAAAACCTCGAACCTCGAACCTGCATATTGGTTTACTCACCCCTGACCTGAGCCACGCGCACGGTTGGGCGCATCACAGCTTGAGTCTGCTCGAAGCGCTGAATCGCGCTAGTGTGAAATTGACGGTGATCGCGGCGCAAAACAGCCCCGACATTGACGGCATAACCGTTCATAAACTGCTGCCGAACGTCACCCCCGCTGATGGTAATCTGCTGCTCAATCTAGCGCTGGCCGCACCGCGAGTTCGGGCGCTGCTGCGTGACTGCGACGTGATTCACACGACCATCGAGCCGTATGCGCCGCTCGCGGCATGGGTCGCAGGCAAAAGGCCGCTGTTCATCACGGGGCATGGG
>JACMMD010000460.1 GCA_014379235.1 Anaerolineae bacterium | reverse complement strand
GGATCATCATCGGTCGATTTGTATCTGCCATGCTGCTACTCCTGTTCTGAATGTGCTATACTAACTGCATGATATTGCGTGATACTGCATGAACATGCAACATTACATAATTAAACGCGATATTTCGTGCAATGTCAAGGGTTTTCGTGCATTTGGAAAGCTGAGAGGAAGTTTCTTATGCTGACTAGCCAGCGCAAACAATATATCCTCGATATGCTCCGTCGGGATGGGCAGGTCATCGCCAAACAGGTGAGCCAAGACCTGCGCTTGTCTGAGGACACTATTCGCCGGGATCTGCGCGAGTTGGCGCAGGAGGGACTGCTTCAGCGTGTCCATGGCGGGGCGCTGCCCGCATCGCCCGCTGTCGTCGATTTTACGGCACGCGAAGTGCTTTCAATCACGGCTAAACAGGTGATTGGTTATGCCGCCGCGTACATGATACGTGATGGGCAGGTGGTCTTCATTGATGGCGGTACAACAGCGGTGCAGCTCGTGCATCAGCTTCCCCGTGCGCTGCAAGCGACCGTCGTCACGCACAGCCCGCGCGTTGCGGTGGAACTCGTGCAGCATCCCTCTGTAGAAGTGATTCTAATTGGCGGGCGGTTGTTCAAGCATTCGATTGTCGCGGTGGGAACGGCGGCGCTGGACGCATTGGCGCATATCCGTGCCGACGTATATTTCATGGGTGTGACGGGCGTGCACCCAGAAGCGGGATTGAGTACGGGAGATCTGGAAGAAGCCTACATGAAGCGTGCGATGTGCAAGCAGTCGGCAGAGACCTATGTCCTGGCATCTCGTGAAAAGCTGGGTGCCGCATCGCAGTATATCGTCGCGCCCCTCAGCGCTGTGACAGGGTTAATTGTGGAAGGCGGTCTACCTGAAACGCTGCTGATGCCCTTTCGTGTCGCTGAGCTGGCAATTGTGGAAGCTGCAGAAGCCTGAAACCTATCCTATGCATTCATATTTTGGACGACACATCGCCCGCATCAGACACTTGCAGTAGAGGTTCTGTCGGATATGGTTAAATCCTGCCAAATTATCCCTAGAAAATCTGCGTAACGATGGGCGAGCTTGTCAAAGCGCGAGAAAACACGACGGAAATGTTCGATTTTATGATGAAATATTCGATCAGGTGCCGTTCTCGACACAGCCAACGGTCGTAGTCGCGCTTAATTTTTGTGCGCTAATGCGGGGGGATGATGGCGACCTTCCCGTCTTCCGTAATGAGGTCAACCAGCGCTTGCGCGGCATAGCCGCAATCGGCAATGACATGGTCGCTGATCAGTTGTAAACCGTGTTCCAGCGCCCATACGCATCTAGGAGCCACCGTGCTATTGAAGCTTCCATCGGCCTGCGCTGAACACGGGTAGTGTTAGATTGTGAAGGGTGGGTAGCCGTACCCCTGATTATTTTTATCAATAGCATTCAAGGAGGCGCGTGTTGAAAAGCAAAATCGTTGTCTTCAGGTTGTAAGTAACAAGTGAACAGAATGTGAATTCAAGATGCGCCTCTTCATTAACGCACGCGCCGCCGAGAGTAAACCCGGCGGCGCGTGTTCGGTTATGGCATCAGTGCGCTCACTTCCGGCGGCGACAGATACCAGCGTAGATGCCGTGTGTTCAGGCCTGCGATCTGCACGACAGGCAGGGCAATCGTTGCGTTTTCAGCCAACACGGGGTCGGTCACGGTCTGGAACGTGCTGTTATCGCCCAGCGTGACCAGGCCAAATGTTTGCCCACTGCCCGCTTCGGTGAACGTGCGCGATTGACCGTCTTCACCGCTGAGCAGCACCTCGCTCAATCCGTCCAGGTCGTAGCGGAAGACGAGGCTCGTGTTGCTGTCGATGCATACAAAGTACAGCGTCAGCCCGTCACGGTCGAATGACGGCGTTTCGCAAATGCTACCCTCCGGCTGTTCGGTGATCGGCTGGCTGAGTCCGCTTTCCACGAGCATGATCATGACGTTGCTGCCTAGCGTGTAAGCCATGAATTGGCCGTCCGGGGTGAGGAACGGCGCTGCGCCCTCGGTAATCAGGCACGGTACGCTCGGCACGCACGGGTTGCCTTCGAGCGGTTCACCCACCTGCATCAGGTAAATGGCCGTCTCACCTGTTGCGTTCACAAGTGTGGCGAACACCATGCTGCCGTCGGCGCTCCAGGCCGGGGCATACAGCCCAACCGACAGGTCAGCCGTTGGCACAAACAGCGTCGTCTTCGTCCCGGTTTCCGTGTCGGTCACGACGATGCTGCGTTCGCCTGTGGGCGCGATCTCTACAAAGGCGACGCGCGCCGCGTCTGGGTTGATAACCGGGTACAGTTCGCTCTCCGGCGTATCCCCTGTGAGCGTCTGCACGCCTGTTTCGCGCAGCAGGTACACATCTGACGGCGCATCGAGTACGTCGGATCGCACGGCATCGAACGCGGCCAGCACGCCGCCCCCGTACGGCATCGAACGCGGCCAGCACGCCGCCCCCGTACGGCACATCGGCGTTCAGCAGTCCAAATGCGGCAGCATCAGCAGCGATCTCGGCGCAGTCGGCCTCAGTCAACGGCGGCAGCGCAGCTATCGCCTTTGCCAGCGCGGTCGGGATGGCGCGGGCATGCGGTGGCAGAGTTGCGGCGGGCGGCACAACGGTAGCGCCTACGGGCGGGAGCGCACCACCCACAGGCGGGATAAACCCCGGCGGCACAACACCGCCACTGCTCCCACCACTGGGCGGCAACGGTGGCACAAGCTCACCCCCTGCTGGCGCGACCGTTATACCAGGCACTGGCGTGCTGCCGCCGGGTGCTGCCGTCACGTCTACAGTCGGAATTAATGGCGCAGTTGCGCCTGTGGTTGGCGAAGGAGTCGGCGAGAGGTTGATCAGGCTCGGATCGAGCGGCGGTACGCCTAGGGCACCTTCGCCTGAAGTTGGTATGAGTGACGGCGTTACTTCCCCCGGCAGGATGGCTTCTAGCATCAGATCGGTAACCGCGGGCGACAGGTCAAGCGTGCCGACCACGACCACTTGCCTTCATCTCCGATGCGGTGGCACAGGCGTATATTGTCTCAGGTCCACCGCTGCCGGAAACGTTCGCCGGGTCAAGTTACCAAATTATCCACTTGCCGGATGATGCTGGACTCGCACTCGCGTGGCTGTCGGATGACCTTTCAGATTACAATATTAATGCGCCATGCGAAGGAAACCGAGAACAAACGGGTTGGTTCTTACTGTTGAAGCCAGAGGCAGGTGAACTCAAGGTCATTTTTGCGAACAGCGCCTGCTACAATCTGCCCCTTGACGAGATGTTAACACCGAATGCGCGAACGATCACGACCGGAACCGCGGTTGAAGTCAACGGAAACGACGTTCTGGAACAATACGTCTGGAGTCGTGATGAGCAGCGCTACGACCTAACTGGGGCGGCGCTTGAATACTGGGCTGAGTACTTCGGCACGTCAACCGCGGAACGCTGCCGCAGCGATGTCCAAATTGCCCTTCCGCAACTGTGGAGAGCAATCTACCAAGGAACCCTGAACTCCGAACGTTTCGATAAGCTCGATAGTACCCTTAAGTGGGATTTTCCTGAACTCGAACCAGACTTGGTGTCGCCGCGGCAGTATGCGCGCGCCTCCGCCCTCGAATGGTTGAATCG
>JACMMD010000459.1 GCA_014379235.1 Anaerolineae bacterium | reverse complement strand
TCTCCGACAACGCGCTAGAAGAAGATCGCAACCTGACAGATCGCTTGTACGGCGGAGATCGTCGGACGCGCATCCGGCAAGAAATCCTGATGGGCATCGGCGGTGTGCGGGCGTTGGATGCGCTCGGACTGCGGCCAACCATCTGCCATATGAACGAGGGACACTCGGCGTTTCTGGCGTTGGAGCGTATCCGCGAACTGATGGGCGAGAAAGACCTCACGTTCGATCAGGCCAAAGAGATCAGCGCAGCCAGCAACGTATTCACCACGCATACGCCCGTCCCGGCTGGCTTGGAGCGCTTCGGGTTCGACCTGATTGACGAACACTTCACCGAGTATTATCGCAGCCTAGGTCTGACGCGAGATGGATTCATTGATCTTGGACGCGAACGGATTGGCGATTACGAGCTGTTCTCGATGGCAGTGTTAGCGCTCAAGCTGTCCGCCGGATCAAACGCGGTTGCGGCCCTGCACGGGGATGTATCGCGCAAGCTGTGGCAGTGGATGTACCCCGGTGTGCCGCAGCAAGAAGTTCCGATTGGCGCAGTCACCAACGGCATCCATACGCTGACATGGATAAGCACCGAGATGGCGGCGCTGTTTGATCGCTATCTTGACCCGTCGTGGCGCGTCGAAGACTCGGATGCCGAAATCTGGGCAGACGTTGACCTCATCCCCGACGATGAACTCTGGCGTACTCATGAACGCCGCCGCGAACGCCTCGTCACGTTCGCCCGCAAACTGCTGAAAGCACAGCTTGAGCATCGCGGTGCGCCACAAAGCGAAATCGAACATGCCGACGAAGTGCTCAACCCCGACGCGCTCACCATTGGCTTTGCACGTCGCTTCGCCACTTACAAGCGCGCCACGCTGCTGTTCCGCGACATCGAACGGCTCAAGCAGATCATGAATAACGCCGACAAGCCCGTACAGATCATCTTCGCGGGCAAGGCGCATCCTCATGACGTAGCCGGTAAAGAACTCATTCGGCAGATCATCAACCTCGCTCGTACACCGGACTTCCGTAATTCGCTGGTTTTCCTCGAAGACTACGATATGAACGTCGCTCGCCATCTGGTGCAGGGTGTGGACATTTGGCTGAATACGCCGCGCCGCCCTAAAGAAGCTAGTGGCACGAGCGGCATGAAGGTCATCTACAACGGCGGCTTGAATTGCAGCATTCTTGACGGTTGGTGGGCCGAAGGTTATCACCCATCCGTCGGTTGGGCCATCGGCAACGGTGAGGAATATCCCGAACACGAATGGGAAGCGCAGGACTATATCGAGAGCCAAGCCATTTACAACGTGTTCGAGCAGGACATCGTGCCGTTGTACTATGAGCGTGGACGCGATAACCTACCCCGTGAGTGGATCGCCAAGGTAAAGAACGGGATGCAAAAGTTAGCGCCATTTTTCAACACGCGGCGCATGGTCGAGGAATATACCAACCATTACTACGTCCCCAATCACAAACGCTTCGTGCGGATGACGCAAAACAACATGGAAGCGGGACTAGCCTACGTCGTCTGGCGGCGCAAACTGGAAAGCGCGTGGAAACAGGTCAAGGTCAGCAAAGTCAACGTTTCCCAAACTCAGGTGAAAGTTGGCACTCAGTTCGAAGTGGAAGCGCTGGTCAATCTCGGCAGCTTGACGCCCAATGATGTGCGCGTTCAGTTGTACTTTGGCACGCTGAACACACGCGGCGAAATCGCGGATGGCGGCGAAGCGCTCGACATGCAGCCCACGACCACCGCCAGCGACAACAATACCTATACCTTCAAGACCAGCGTCATGTATAACACCAGCGGCGATAGAGGCTTATCGGTGCGCGTTTTGCCCCACCACGAACTTCTGCCGACTGGCTTCCAGCCCGGCCTCATCACTTGGGCCTAGCGTAAGACACTTGTAGGGGCAACGCACGCGTTGCCTCTGCGCTATAATAACAAGATCATCAGATGAGGAGCATGAGTAGTGGAATCCGTTCAAACCTCAACCATTATGGATGAAATCCTAGACTTCCTCATGTCCGCACCCACGCTGCAACAGATTATCGATTTTCAAGTCTCGGAAACTACTCAATTACGAGTGCGTTATCTTCTCGATCAGAATCGAAATGGACATCTGACGGCTGAAGAAAACGCCGAACTTGATGAAATCAGTAAATTCAATCACCTGCTTATCTTGCTTAAGGCTCGCGTTCACAAGAAACTCTTATGACCTATATTCCTGAAGCAATGCGCCGCTCTGTTCTAGAACGGGCACAAAATTGCTGTGAATATTGTCTCTTAACGGTCAATACGACAGCTTTCCCACATGAGGTTGACCACATTATTGCGGAAAAACATTCTGGAAAAACTGACATTGATAATCTCTGTCTGAGTTGTTTTGAGTGTAATCGGCACAAAGGAAGCGATGTTGCATCCTATGACCCCGAAACCGGAGAAGGAGAATTTCTCTTTAATCCTCGACTACATCAGTGGCCAGATCACTTTCGCCTAGATCAGGCAAGAATCGAAGCGCTCACGCGGCGAGGTCGCGTCACAGCATTTTTGTTGCAATTCAATCGTGAAGATCGCCTGCTTGAGCGTCAAACACTGATTGAAGTGAATCGATACCCTTGTAAACCCTTAGCCCTTTAGCCTCGTATCAAGCGCGGGATTTCGCGCAGCTTGGGTCGCTGACCGGCCAACAATGTTTGTACCCTGAACAACCTACCCGCCAGCCACATCACCCCGATAATCGCCAGCACCAGCAGCGAAATACTCAAGATGATTTGCCACGCAGGAACGTTGGTGACGGCCAAGCGCTGCACCATCGACAGCGGTGATAACGGCGGAATGAGGCTAAAGATTGTCGGCAAGAGCGCATCGGGTGTTTCGATAAAGACGACAGTAAAATACAACGGAATCATCACCGGGATTGTGAACACCCCGGCGTACTGCGGCCCTTCCTGCATCGACGTGGACAGCGCACCCACCATGCCGAACAATGCCGCGAACAGCAAATACATCAGCAGGAAATAGACAATCACCAATGCCATAACGTGCATTGGAACGTAGACGCTGCTCAATAGCTGCGCGGCCACGTCGAGGTTGATCGCCAGACGAATCAGCCCGAACGCCGCCAGCAGCCACACGCTGATTTGCATCAGTCCGAGCGTACCAAGCGCGAGGATTTTCCCCGTGAGAAGCTGCGTCGGGCGCACGGTGGCGATCAGAATTTCGATCAGCCGCGTTTCTTTCTCTTCGATGATGGTCTGCATCAAGTAGCCATTGGTGGTCATGGTGCTGATCGTCAGCATAAACACAAACCCATAGACGAGGATATAGGCTGCGCCTTCACTTTGCAGCGCCTGTAAATCCGTCCCTGCGTCGCTCGATTGTTCTGCGCCGGGACGCTGCAAATTGACCTCATTGATTTGCACGGGGTCGCGCAGCCGCTCAACAAGTACGGCGGCATCGATGTCGCTCATATTGGCGGCGGCATCCTCAGTGAGTGTGGTCAAAATTAACTCACTGATCAGATCAGAGGTGAGCGCATCGAACGAGAACTGTGGGAGAGCCACCGTCAC